>DAOUTY010000024.1 GCA_030668425.1 Chloroflexota bacterium | reverse complement strand
CTATGATGACAAATATGGGCAATCGTGCATGTCCCCGGCTTTCGAGAGGAGGGGAGCGCCAGTCGAGGCGTACGCCAGAGTGGGTGACAGGAAGATTGGGGAACGAGGGGCGATTTTGAATCCCGACATTGTAGTAGTACTAAACCCCACTCTTACAAAGATAGCGAATGTCGAGGCAGGTATGAGCAATGAGGGCCGGCTGGTTATAAATTCACATGTTGATGTTGGATTACAGCATGAGTCAACTTATATTGATGCAACTCCTATTGCACTGGAGCTATTAAAAATTCCGATCACGAATACTGTGATGCTTGGTGCTTTTGCTGCTGCCACCGACCTTGTTTCATTGGAATCGCTGGAGAAGGGGGCCAGACTAATACTTTCGAGATTTTCAGATGAGAAATTGAACCGTAATATCGAAGCGATTCGGGCTGGATATAAAGAGGTGAAACGTGGGTAGTCAGGAGTACATTAGAGGAGCAGGTATTCATTCTGCGGGCACTATCGCCTTGGTAAATAAGACAGGTACCTGGAAGCTGCTGGAACCAGTTGTAGATAATATAAAATGCATCGGCTGCAAGATTTGTTCCGAATACTGTCCTGACGATTGCATCGAAAGACTTGCCGTAGACAAGTCCGCACCACCTGATGCCCCACGTATTGTGATAGATATGGAGTACTGCAAAGGGTGCGGCATTTGCGCTCATGAGTGTCCCAAGGATGCAATCATAATGGTTAAAGTAGAGGCGTAAGATGCAAATGTTTCTTTCAGGAAATCAGTGCATTTCCCAGGGGGCTAGGTTGTCCAGAGTCGAGGTTGTGGCTGCATATCCGATTACCCCGGCTACACCAGCCTCTGAAGAGCTTCATGAGATTGTTGCCAGAGGCGAGCTTGACGCCGATATCATCAACGTCGAGTCCGAGATAGGGGCTATGGGAGTCTGCACCGGAGCTACTGCCGCTGGATGTAGGAGCTTCAGTTGCACGTGCTCACAAGGGCTTGCTCTGATGCGAGAGATGTTGTGGGCTGCCTCGGGAATGGCTTTGCCTGTTGTATTGGCCATAGACAGCCGTGAGATCGGATTGCCACAAGGCCTTCTCAGCGACCATTCCGATGCCCTGTCCGAGAGGGATGCCAGCTTTTTGCAGTTTATGTGCGAAGACGGACAGGAGATAATAGATTCTATCATAATGGCCTATAAAATCGGCGAGAATGAGAAGGTGCTTCTGCCATCCTTCGTTGTGTCTGAGGGCCACAGGATGAGCCATAGTTTTGAGTTAGTTGAGGTGCCCGACCGGGAAGAGGTAGATAAGTTTCTGCCAAAATACGATCCTAAGCATGTATTTGTTGATCCTGCATATCCTATGACACAGGGCACAGGCGTTATGCCGCAATATCCCACCTTTAAGATGCAGCAATACAGGGCAATGCAGGAGGCTAAGCAAGTAATTAGAGATGTTTGCAGGGAATTCAAAGAGAGATTCGGACGTTCGTACGACCTTGTGCAAGCTTACAGAACCGAAGATGCAGAGGTGATAGTCGTCGCTATGGGGTCAGTGGCAAGCGTGCTGCGAGAGAAGGTCGATGAGTACCGCGAGAATGGTATAAAGGTTGGGTTGCTTAAGATAAGGGTTTTCAGACCCTTTCCAGAGAACGAGGTAAGGGAGGCGCTATCTTCCGCTAAGAAAGTGCTGGTAATTGACCGAGCATGTTCACCAGGAAGTAAATACGGGGTGTCTTGCATTGAAGTAAGGTCAGCCCTGCAGAAAGCACAGGCAACGATATCGAACATAATCATCAGTGGAAAAGACATTGGTACACAAGATATAGATGAGATATTCGACAACTGGTTTAACAGAGAAGACGATTTCGTAGAGTGGTATAAAGCGGGCTATGACGAGCGCGTATCCAAACTATGCGGTTGGGATAACTATCAGAAGCTCCTTAGTGGTCAGCCAGTTGAAAGAGAGATGGTCAAGGAGGGAGAGAGTTGCCTGAGCAAGGGTGTGATGTCTTGTGCTGGCTGCATAAGCCTCGGCGTAATTCGACAAGTCTTGAATGTCTTCGGAGATAGGGCTGTTGTGGTCAATAACTCGGGCTGCCTCTCGGCTGTTGGGGCTCTCTACCCGCTAACTGCCTGGAGGGTCTCTCACTTCTTTTTCTCCTACAGTCATGCTGGTGCTGCCGCCAGTGGAATGGAGGTTGCACTGAAGAGGAAAGGGATCGATGCAGACCTCGTTTTAGTAGCTGGTGACGGCGCATTGTTCGACATTGGATTACAGACGTTCTCTGCCGCATTGGAAAGGGGTCACCGAATAGTCTATGTCTGTTACGATAACCAGGCTTATATGAACACCGGCGTTCAGAGAAGTGGGTCAACGCCTTACCTGGCACGGACCAAGACAACGCCGGATGGGAGAACTGGTCATACAAAGAATCTCGAGCAGATTGTAGCAGCTCATGGTGACGTTTATATAGCTACCGCCTCTCCGGCATATCCCGACGATATGCGGAAAAAACTCAGGAAGGCAAAATCGCTGAACAAGCCGTCATTTATCCACATAATCTGCCCTTGTCCTCCTGGGTGGGAGTATGATCCTGCCGTAGGCATAGAGATCGCGCGTTTGGCAGTTGAGACAAGGAGTTTCGTGTTATACGAATATGAAGATGGCAATATAACGATCAATAAGTTGCCCAAGAAGAAGCCGGTTGAAGAATATCTCATGAAACAGGGAAGATTCTCGCACCTTTCGGAAGCTCAAATAGCTGAGATTCAGGAGGAATTAGACGAGAATTTCAATCGACTGACTGCGGGAAGATGGTCATAAGAGGAGCGAGTTATGTTTGAGCCAAAACCTGGCGATACTTTAGGAGCAATATTCGATAGGGTCGCTGCCAGGTACCCAAAGCAGGAGGCTATGGTCTTAGGTGAACAGCGGATGACCTATGACACGTATATAGACAGAGTGAACTCCATGGCCAATGCCCTGCTGAAGATGGGCGTTAAGAAGGGTGATAAGGTAGCGATCTGGATGAGCAATATACCTGAGTGGCTTTATGCTCATTTTGCCTGCTTAAAAATAGGGGCTCCTATTATCCCACTCAATACCCGGTACAAGTCGCATGAGCTCGAATATATCCTCAAGCAGTCCGATTCCACCACCTTGTTTGTGATGGACCACTTCCTCAAGATAGACTTTATTCCTATGATTTACGAGGTCTGTCCGGAACTGAAGGAGTGCAAGCCCGGCGAGCTAAAATGTGCCAAGCTGCCCCAACTAAAAAGAGTAATCATGGTCTCCGAACAGGAGTATCCGGGCTGCCTGCGATACAACGAGGTACTGGAATCCGGTAAAGACTACGCCAGCAGTGGTGAGCTGAAAGCAGCTCAAGCGGCAATAGACCCCGAAGATGTTTACATTATCCCCTACACCTCCGGTACAACTGGTTTCCCCAAAGGCGTTGTAACAACTCACGACCAATACATCAGAATTGTATCCGCTTTTAGTGAAAGATTCCAGATGACAGAGAAAGACCGCATTCTTATTGTATCCCCGTTCAATCACAACATGGGAAATATGACAGGGATGACGTTAGGTGCATGCCATGGGGCCTGCATTCTGCCCATGGAGCAGTTTGACCCCGGAGAGGCGCTCCGCTTGATAGAGGAAGAAAAGTGCAGTAACTTCACAGGGGCGCCAACGATGTACATTATGATGATGGATCATGCCGATTTCCCCAAGCGTGATACCACATCAATAAAGAGTTGCATTATCGGCGGTGCGGATGTCTCGCCAGACCTGGTAAGGGCCATCATGGATAAGATGGGGATCAAGGATGTGATATCCGCCTATGGGATGACAGAGAATACCGGCATCAGCACTTGCAGCCGTCGGGGAGATCCGGTTGAGCTGATCGCGAATACTGCAGGCAAGCTGATGCATGACGGTTGTGAACTGAAGATAATGGATCCAGATACAGGAGAGGAAGTCCCGCCAGGTACTCAGGGTGAGATTCGCACTCGTGGCTGGTATGTCATGAAAGAGTACTATAAGCAGCCCGAAGAGACCGCGAAAGCCTTCGACAGTAAGGGCTGGTTCCACACTGGTGACCTGGGCACCATGGATGAGAACGGGTATATAAAGATAACCGGCAGACTGAAAGACATGTTTATCACAGGTGGCGTAAACGCGTACCCAGCGGAGATCGAAGCCTTCCTGATGACGCATCCCAAGATAAGCATAGTTGCTGTAGCCGGCGTACCTGACAGGAGAATGGGTGAGGTGGCGATGGCCTTTATAAAGCTCCAGGAGGGTGAGACAGCTACTGAGGAAGAGATCATAAAGTTCTCCAGAGAAAAGATGGCAAACTACAAGGCCCCCAAGTATGTAAAATTCGTGGATGATTTCCCCATGACGGCATCGGGCAAGATTCAGAAGTTTATCTTAAAAGACGATGCCACAAAAGAACTGGGGCTAGATAAGCAGTGATGGAATCAGAGTTCTACGACGCGTATAGCAAGCGACACGAATTAGCTGAGGGGTGGAAACAAGCAGGCAAGGGGATAATCGGTTACTTCTGCAACTATACTCCAGAGGAACTTATCCATGCGGCGGGCATAATCCCTGTGCGGCTCAGAGGAAGTTCCGAGAATATCGCCTTAGCCGATGCGCATCTGCCAACATTCTGCTGTTCTTTCATCAGGAGTTGCCTGGACCAAGCGCTAAGAGGACGGTACAGCTACCTTGATGGAGTCGTTATCCCCAAGACCTGCGACATGACCCGATGCCTCCCTGGCATCTGGAAGAGGAATATGAAGCCATCCTATTTCCGTGCTCTCCCCGTGCCAGGTAAGAGCACTGACGAGGCTGTAGATTTCTTCGCTCACGAGATGGCCCTGTTTAAAGAGTCTCTGGAAGAATACTCAGGCCACAAGATAGACGACGAATCTTTGAACAAAGCGATCAAGGTGTACAACGAGAACCGGGCTCTTGTGCAAGAAGTGCATAAGCTGGCGCTGTCCGACACACCACCGCTTAGCGGCAGTGAAGTATTCGCCATAATGCTGTCCGGTCTCATTTTACCCAAGGATGAGCACAGTGCCATGCTTCGAAAGCTGCTTGATGACCTGCCACCAGCCAAAGAAACCGCAGACGGTGCCGTGCGTCTGATGATAGCAGGAAACACTTTCGAGAACATGGAGCTAATGCAGGCCATTGAGGAGTGTGGCGGTAATGTAGTGATCGACGACCTTGATATTGGTACCCGCTACTACTGGAATCACATCGAGGAAGGCTCTGAACCTCTCAAGGCACTGGCTGCCGGATACTTGCGCAGAGTCCCATGTCCCTGCAAGCATCCAGCCCAACCCAGGCTTGAGCATATGTTGAAATTGGCGAAGGACTATCGGGTAAAGGGTGTCATCCTGATAAACCAGCAATACTGCGATACCCACTTATATGACCGCCCCTGGCTTGAGAGCAGTCTCCAGCAAGCAGGGTTCCCCGTGTTGCTCGTTGACCACTCGGACATCGGCTGGGTGGGCGGCAAGTTCAAGACGATGGTGCGGGCATTTATCGAAATGCTGGAGTAAGTACAATTGGAAAACAAGCAAGAGAAACCGACAGATCCCTTTAAGCCAGCCAGGTTGGCGACGTCAGCAGCTTTGGGCATCCTAAACGAGAATTACTACAATGCCTTGGCCAGTGCAAAAGCAGACGGCAAGCCGGTGATCTGGATCACCTCGATGGCACCCATCGAGCTCATCTACGCCTTCGATGGCATTCCTTTCTTCCCTGAGAACTACGCAGCGCTTTGCTCCTCCCGGAAAGTGGCAGCAGAATTCTGCGAGACTGCCGAAGGTAGCGGCATGTCGCAGGGATTGTGTTCTTACGCCCTGTGCATGTTCGGCTCAATCTTTGAGAAGCGGGGCGCATTCGGAGATGAAGGAGTCGACGAGCCTGATATCTTGCTCGCTACCGAGGGCGCGTGTGCCACGCATCCCAAGTGGTGGGAGGCCATGCAGAGGCATTTCAATTGCCCTTTAATCATAATAGACGCAGCCTATACTGTGGACGGCGAAACACTGCCAGAACACCACAAATCCTATCTGGCAGCAGAACTCGAGAAAGCCGCCTATAAGATCGAAGAGTACACAGGCAAGAAGTTCGACATCGACCGGTTGCGCGAAGTGGTTTCACTATCGGACCAGGCCAGCGAGCTCTGGGATGACATCGACGACATGCGGGCGGCTGTGCCCACGCCTATAACTCAAATAGATGTGTTCACCTGCCTCTTTGCTCTGGTCACCCTTAGAGGAACCAAAGAAGCTGTAGAGTTTTACCAACAGCTACGTGATGAGGTGAAGGAGAGGGTGGACAACAGCGTGGGTTCAATCCCCAACGAGAGGTTTCGGCTCATTTGGGACCTCTTCCCTATATATCACAACATGCGCCTGCTGAACTACTTCGCGGAATTCGGTGGCGCGTTCGTTACCGACCTTTACGGCAACGCGTTCAGTGGTCGTGTAGATTCCTCTGACCCGTTTAACAGTCTGGCCGAGAGATATCTCAGTTTCTTCATGCGTTCCGCGTCGTGGGGAAAGAGTGAGCTATATAAGAAGCGCATAGAGAAATACCACGTCGACGGCATTGTTTTCCATTCTAACCGGTGCTGTAGATGTTTCTCCGCTGAACAGCCCGAGATAAGTCAGATTCTGCGAGATGAACTGAGGCTTCCAAGTATGACGTTCGAAGCCGACATGGTGGACCCTAGAGTCTTTGACGACGCCCAGGTTAAAGCTCGAATAGAAACCTTTATCGAGATGCTGGAGTCACGTAAGTATCCAAAATAAGTAGGAGGACAACAATAGTGGATTTCAATTTGACCGCACCGCAGGAGGCTTTCCAAAAGGAAGTGAGGAAGTTCGCAGAAGCAGAACTGCCCCCCTTCGTGGACATAATGGACAAGGAGAACAGGTTCCCCCATGAGGTTCGCCCCAAGCTGGCTGAGATGAATCTTTACGGGATTCCATTCGATCCAAAATATGGTGGGGCCGGGGCGGACCATGTTAGCCTGGCTTTAGCACAAATAGAAATTTCCAAAATCCTAGCCCCTGTAGCAATGCACATGCAATTGCAACATGTTGTTGGTGATAGATTCAATAAACTTGCAACAGAGGAACAGAAGCTGGAATGGATGCCTCAGATCTGCGAGGCCCAGAAGGTCGGCTGTTTTGGCTTCACCGAGCCAGATACCGGTTCAAACCCGAAGATGATCAAGACCACAGCTGTTGAGGAGGCTGACTGTTACGTTCTTAACGGAACGAAGAGATTCATCACCAACGCTCCCTGGGCCGACGTGATGTGCGTTTTCGCCAAGCTGGAGGGTGATATCAGTCTGTTCTTCGTGGAAACGGACCGGCCTGGCTTCTCAACTACTGCAAAGATGGAAAAGCTTGGTTTGAGAGGTACCGACCTCTCCGATGTTATCCTGGAAGATGTGCGTGTCCCCAAGGATCACCTGATGGGAGGCAAAGGCGGGAAGTTTGATGCGCTCAAAGATGCGATGACGATAGGAAAGCTGTGTCTCAGCGCCCAGTGCGTCGGGTTGATGCAGGCGTCGCTCGAAGAGGCCATCAAGTACGCCATGACCAGGATGCATTTCGACGAACCAATCTACGAATTGCAGGCTATTCACTGGCTTCTGGCCGAGATGGCATCCAGACTTGAGGCTTCGCGCTGGCTGGTCTACCGGGCTGCTTTCCTTAAGGATCAGGGGATTGATAGCATAAAAGATCTGGCTATAACGAAGCTTTTTGTGACTTCGACGGCCGTTGATGTCTGTAGATGGGGCATGCAGGTGCACGGTGCCTATGGAATAAGCAAGGAGTACAAGATCGAGCGACTATTTAGAGACGCCAAGATGTATGAGCTGCTTGAGGGAACATCCGAGATTCAGAGAGAATTGATAGTCAGACGCCTGCCGAGGTAGCAAATTTACATAATAGAGGAATTGCTTCAAGCTAGGGCAAGGAGGTTCGAAGATGGATTTCAAGTTAACTGATGAACACGTGAAGTTGAGGAAGGAGTTTTTCAACGTCTGTGAAGAACTGGCAAAGAAGAGGCCGGAAGGTTTTACGGGGTTGGAAGGCTGTTATGACACAGATGAAGGCTGGGCTTACCATCTTGACTGCGCTAAAGTATTCGCAAAGAGAGGATGGTTAACTCTCGGCTGGCCTGAAGAATACGGGGGACAGGGGACTATTATGGACAAGGTCTTCATGTCTGAAGCCACGGGGTACTATGATGTCCCGGGGGTGGATATCTTTGGCGTGGATATGCTCGCCCCCACGCTTCATGCTACAGCAAGCCAAGAGATCAAGAGGGAGTTTCTACCTTCAATCGCTTCAGGGGAAAGAATGTGGTGCGAGCTATGGAGCGAGCCCAATGCGGGGTCAGACCTGGCAGCTCTGAGCACTTCCGCAGTTAGACAAGGCGACGAGTACGTGATAAACGGTCAAAAGATCTGGAGTACGGGCGCTCATCGAGCCCATTGGGCATTTGCGCTGGTGAGAACTGATCCCAATGCCGACCGTAAGCAAAAGGGCATCACATTTCTATTGTTCGATATGAAAACCCCAGGTGTCACCGTGAACCCGATTCTATACATGGATGGGGGTCACTTGTACAACGAGGTCTTCCTTGACGATGTGCGGGTCCCTGTAAAGAACGTCGTAGGTGAAGAGAATCAGGGCTGGGGAGTTACCCAAACGCTGGCGGCCTTCGAAAGGTCAAATCTTGGGGCTATCATGGGAATGCACCGTCAGATAGAGGAGTTGGTGAATTATTGCAATGAGACGAAAGTGAAAGGCGAACCTCTGGCAAAGAACCCCCTCATCCGCAGCAGGC
Organism: Chloroflexota bacterium; assembly: GCA_030668425.1. Lineage (GTDB taxonomy): Bacteria > Chloroflexota > Dehalococcoidia > SZUA-161 > SZUA-161 > DAOUTY01. The sequence continues at coordinate 4,001 of DAOUTY010000024.1, read as the reverse complement.
TTGCCAAGGCAGCCTGTGACCTGTGGGCAGCTCATGCCCTCGCCTATAGAATTGTTGATGCGCAGAGCAGGAATGAGATGGCCGCATTCGATGCCTCGGCAGTAAAGGTGTTCTCTGGCGAGTTGCAAGCACGTATGGCTCAACTCGGTACCGAGATACTGGGACCATATGGTCAGGTCAAGCATTCTAGATGGGCGCTGTTTGAGGGTTTCTTCGAGAAATGGTATCAGCAATCCTTCATACTGAACGTCGCCATGGGCACAAATGAGATTCAAAGGAACATCATTTCCTGGTATGGTTTAGGGTTGCCCAGAATGAAATAATCCGATCTCGACCAAAAGGAGCATTACTATGGATATAACTTTCACCGAAGAACAGGAAATGCTGAGAAAATCAGCGGGCGACTTCCTCACCGCAGAGTGTCCGAAGACTAAGGCAAGGGAGCTTGAGGAAGACGAAAAAGGATATTCCCCTGAGCTCTGGCAAAAGATGGCTGGTCTGGGGTGGATGGGACTAGCCATTCCGGAGGAATATGAGGGAATGGGGATGACCTTTCAGGACCTGACCGTACTCCTGGAAGCAATGGGGAATAATGTACTGCCAGGACCTTTCAGTTGCACTGTCGTTGGAGGCGCATTTGCTATCATCGAAGCTGGAACAGCCGAACAGAAGAAGGACCTCCTGCCAAGGATCGCGAATGGAGAGGCGATCCTCACAACAGCCTTACTCGAGCCGGGGAGTACATGCTATGATGCTTCTGGAGTGAATCTTAAGGCGACAGCCCAGGGTGATAACTTTGTGCTCAGTGGCACGAAGGTCTTCGTGGAGATGGCCAATGTTGCCGACTATATGATTTGCGCTGCGAGGACCAAGGAAGGTTCTTCAGATGAAGATGGTATCAGTCTCTTCATAGTGGATGCCAAGGCGCCCGGGATAAGCTGTGAAGTCATACCCACAATAGCCTTTGACAAGCTGTGTGAAGTACGCTTTGAAAACGTGGCTGTTCCCAAGAAGAATATGTTGGGAGAGATGGACAAGGGATGGCCAATCATGCAGAGTATTATGCAGAAAGGGGCTATCGCCAAGTCTGCTGAGTCCGTTGGCGGTATGCAGGCATCGGTTGATATGACGGTCGCATATTGCAAGGATAGGGTACAATATGATAGGCCTATTGGAGCATTTCAGGCGCTTCAGCATATTATGGCCGACATGTGGATCATCACACAGACTAGCAAGTACCTAGTATATCAGGCAGCGTGGATGGAATCTGAAGGGCTGCCCTGCGCCATGGAAGTTGCTATGGCCAAAGCCTATGTAAATGAGAACTACAAGTGGGTCACAGAAAGAGCTGTCTCCTTGCATGGCGGTATTGGCACAAGCAGGGAACACGACACCGGACTCTATTACAGGAGAGCCAAAGCTGCGGATACTGCATTTGGGGACACCGACTTTCAGAGGGAGTTAGTAGCTAAAAAGATAGGACTGATTTCCTAGGAACGGTTTGACTAAAGCTATAGGGCACAGCAAGTCGTGCTATTCACGCAATTCGCAAAATCGGCACTGACCAAAGGCTTTTCGGTATTCAAGTGCTAACTGCAGGAGGGTGATCTCCCCATAGATGGAGCGGGAGACGGGACTCGAACCCGTGACAACCTGCTTGGAAGGCAGGGGCTCTTCCACTGAGCTACTCCCGCTAAAGCAAAGCTATTTTACCTCTAAATACCTTGTTCTGTCAAAGAACATTGAAGATAACGCCGCTTCAAAATAAGAGTTGTTGGTCAATTAAAGGTAGAGGCGCGGATAAAGCCTTGCAAACATGATGCCAGTCCAATGAGGCACAAGCCGATGGCTGCGAAACTTGCTTGCTCCAGGCTGACCCTAGATGCTGAGGGATAACGATGAGGATATGCCTCCTAACCTACAGAGGTAATATGTACTGCGGAGGTCAGGGCATTTACGTCTATTATCTGGCCAAAGCACTTAATAGCCTAGGGCACGAAGTTCACGTAATGTCAGGACCCCCTTACCCCTCGGTTCCCGACGGAGTAAGGTTGCACAAGATCGATGGCCTTAATTTATACGAGACAAATGGCTTATCTTCATTAGGACACCCGCTTCAATTATTAAGGCCACTCAATTTATATGAGGTGGTGGGCACGCGTCTTGGCATGTTCCCCGAGATATGCACCTTCAGTATAAGGGCATATATGAGATTACGCAGCCTCGTCTCAAAGGAGAGATTTGACATAATACACGACAACCAGACCCTAGGGTACGGTATGCTCATGGCCAGAACATTGGGCGTACCGGTTGTTGCCACCATACACCATCCGATATTCATCGACATGATAGCCGACCTGGCCCAAGCAAAGAGGCTAGTGACCAAGTTCAGGCGCACACTGTTCTATTCATTCCTTATCATGCAGCATCTCGTGGCGAAAAGGATGGACAGGATAATCACTGTGTCCCAGGTTTCCGCAGAGGATACGATGCGCGTGTTCAAATTGCCGGAACATAAGGTAAGGGTAGTTCCTAACGGTATTGATACCGCCATTTTCAAGAATTCCAACCATACTGATAAAGAGCCCAATAGCATCGTCATGGTAGGCAATACCGAGGATAGGAAGAAAGGCGTTGTCTTTTTGCTGAAAGCGATACAACTGTTGAAAGACGATGTTAATGTTAAACTCAGTATTGTTGACAGGCACGGAGACTATACCAAATATGCTCCAAAGCTGGTAGCCGAACACGGACTCCAGGACAGGGTTGCCTTCACTGGTCGGTTAAGCGTAGATGAGTTAGTAAAACGCTATTCGGTTTCAGAGATTGCGGTAACTGCCTCAGTCTACGAGGGCTTCGGGCTCCCCTGCGCCGAGGCGATGTCGTGTGGCACCCCTGTTATAGCCACCAGGGCAGGAGCGCTTCCGGAAATCATAGGAAGTGATGGCGCTGGAATACTTGTACCACCGGCGGACCCTGCTGCGCTGGCAGAAGCAATAAAGCGCCTCCTGGGAGATGAGTCACTAAGACAAAGAATGGGGAAAGCGGCCAGGAAAAGAATTGAGGAGTCCTTTAGCTGGGAAGTTGCGGCCAAGAAGACCGTGGAGGTCTACAAGGAGGTCATATAGTTGCTCACTGTGGATTTCGGTCTGATGCCCATAAAGGGGGGTGAGAGGGTATTGGATCTGGGGTGTGGGCCCGGAAGACATACCTGGTACGTTTGCAAGCTAGATCACTGTTCAGTATACGCAGTGGACTACGACCTTGAGTCTCTGCAAAAGGCAAAGTACATGCTCTGCATGATGGACGCCGAGAATGAGACCAAAGGGAAGTGGACTGTACTCATGGGAAACGCCTTGACATTGCCCTTCAGCGATAAATCCTTTGATAAAATCGTCTGCTCAGAGGTGCTGGAACACGTGCTGGATGACGGACAAGCGGTTCGAGAATTGCTCAGGGTGTTGAAAGACGATGGTGAGCTAGCTGTTAGTGTGCCGACCTATCTTCCAGAGACAATCTACTGGAAGTTGTCAGAGGCTTACCACACTAATCCCGGTGGACATATCAGGATATACAAAGAACGTCTTCTCATTGATATGCTACAGAGCAATAACTTGAAAGTGTATGCCGTCCGACACAAGCATGCGTTTCATTCCATCTACTGGCTGCTACGCTGTATTTTCGGTGTAAGAAACGAGAAGGCGCTTATTCCCGCGATTTACCACAAATTCCTGGCCTGGCAGATCGACAGCAAGTCTGGAGTATGGCACCGTCTGGAAGGCTTTTTTGACCACCTGTTTCCCAAGAGCGTTGTTGTTTATCTCCGCAAAGCCCCTAATGTAGATTCAGGCGCTTAGATTAGGCCCACCTCCATACTAAGTGCCCGTCCTTGAGGTCATATTTCATAAGCCCTTGCTCAACCCAACTCGTTATGTTTTCCCGAATCTGTTGGGGCGGATAGGGGATGAGCTTGGCTATCCTATCTGCCAAATCCTCCACCG
>DAOUTY010000161.1 GCA_030668425.1 Chloroflexota bacterium | reverse complement strand
TGTCGAATCATGAACGGCCCTTCGACAAGCCTGTCCTGAGTTTATCGAAGGGCTCAGAGTGAACGGGGGTAGGGGCTACGGTTTTCACTATTAGCGCTTTTTTAACAGGTAGGGGCTTGGTAACCAAGCCCCTATATTATACGTGCCTCGCTACGACATTTACTTACTGCCATCATTTCGGGTAGGGGCGTTTCGCGAAACGCCCCTACTTCGTGTCATTCCTGCGGAAGCAGGAATCCAAATGACAGGGGATAATGGCTTGGCTTAGTATATCGAGGGTCTATTTTCGTAGCAATTACACAGGGTAACATTTATGATCACAGCAAAAGGGGCTGCTCCGATACGGAGCAGCCCCCTTACCTTACATACCGCTTTTCTACGATACTACGATAATTTCTGCTTTGTCCTGGCAATGACCTGGTCCTGCACCTCCTTGTGCATATCCGTGAAATAGGCGCTGAATCCAGCAATCCTCACCACCAGGCTCTCATAGTTCTCAGGATGTACCTGCGCATCCCTCAGCACCTCATCATCTATCACATTCCCCTGCACATGGTGTATGCCCAGATTCACAAACGTCCTCAGGTAGGCTACGAACTTAGACCTGTTGTCTCCCTCCAGAAACTCCGGCGCCCATCTCTGGTTGAACAGGTGATTGAATGTTAACTGCGGGTCGATCTTAGCTACCGATTTCAACACCGCCGTCGGCCCCTTCTTGTCGGTGCCCGCCACCGGAGAGACGGTGCCATCGCCGAATATCTCGCGATCCCTTCTTCCATCAGGGGTCGCACCGGTCAGTCCACTGAAGCTGAAGTAGCTCGCACTGCCGCTGCCATCAGACTGTACATTGAAACCAAATATCGTCTTGAACTGATGTATCGTCTGGCATGTCCTGATGTGCACATCCCTGGCAAAAAGATCAACGTAGTCGTCGTCATTGCCAAACTTCGGTGCATCCAGGAACATCTGACGCAGCTCTTCATGCCCTTCCCAGTTGTCCTTGAGCGCCTGCAGCAACTGCTCCATGGTCACCGTCTTGTCCTCAAAGATCAGCTTCTTCATCGCCACCAGCGCATTCACCACCGTCGTCTGCCCCACAGGCTGCATGTTCGTCTTGTGCCAGTAGTGCAGGTCCCTCACATCCATAGCATTCTCGATGCAACCATCCAGCAACGCCGAGTTAAACGGCTGCGGCAGCCAGATATCTTCAACAGCATCCGTTATGTTGCTGAATGTCACAATCTTTTCGGTGAAGAACTTTGTTTGCTCCAGATACGCCTCTATCACATCCTCAATCGAGGTGAAGGTCAATGGGTCTGGCGTCTCAGGACCTATCTGCTTCCCATCGAAGAACTTGGGATCCCTACCCTGGTTTAAGGCGTACTCCAGGCACTTGGGCAGCGCAAATCCCACACCAGCTATCCCCCGGTGCCCCATTGGCTTGCCAACTACCGCCCACCTCATGCACCCCTCTACACACCAGTTCCTCGCATCCTCTACAGGCAATCCCTTGCTCACCAGCCACGGCACCATGAACTCATCGTTGAATATGCCGTAGTGCCCCGCATCCTCCCTCATGATGTCCGTGAACCGATAGAGGAACTCGTCCGGCGTGTTCTTATGCAGCCTGACCACCATCATCGGCTCCACCAGCCCCAGCGACTTTACACTATCCATAATTATGTACGTCAACTCGTTGGTCACATCCCGCCCCATACGATCCTGGCCGCCAATGGTTATATACCTCGGTGTAGTGTGAGCGCCGCTCCCCATTATGGGAGCATTGAAGTCAGCCAGCTCGGTGAATTTCAGCCAGATGTACTCCATGAGTTCCTGCGCTTCCTCAGGCGTTATCCGCCCCTCTTCCTTGTCCTTCTTGTAGAACGGATACCACAGGTAGTCCACCCTGTCACCTATGCCGCTCGTCTGGATGTCCAGCACCCTCACCAGCAGGAACAGCAGGAACCACGCCTGTAACACCTCGTGGAACGTCCGGGGGGGATTCTCAGGTACCCAGGAACAGCTCTCAGCTATCTGCTCCAGCTCTTTCTTTCTCTTATCGTCCGTCTCTGCCTCCGCCATGCCCCTGGCAAGATCAGCATACCTGTGCGCCCACCTGACCGCCGCCTCGATGCTTATAATCACAGCCTCCAGAAACGCCTTCTTCTTCAAAAACTCCTGCGAATGATCGCGTATCAGGTCCTTGTCCTGGGTTATCTCCGCTAGTTTGTCCTGCGCTTCTTTCAATATTCCCTTTAACCCCACCTTGAATACTTTCTCGTAGTTCGGCACCTGGCCAGAGTGAGCCCCATGAACCCAGACAAACACACCATGGTTCATATATGACCAGTATGGCTTGTCCTCCTCGGCAAGATACTGCCGCTCAGCACCCTGAACAGACTTGTCGAACCAGTACTTCAAGATCTCGTGCATCTCATCCCGCTCTTCATCGCTGAGCATGTCCTTATAGCCCATCTCAATCGCTTTGTTCACCCAGCGGGAGTATAGCTCAGGATAGCTGATCACATGATCGGGTGATCTCGATGAGTTGCCCGCAATCCGATCGTAATCATTGATATATATACTCATATTGTCCAGGTGATACGCTACCGCCTTGGCCCTTCTGATAGAGATCGGCTCGCCCTCGGTCGCCTTGTACACCTGCGTTACGTGCCGCGCCCGCTCGGGATCGAGCCTCAGCGTCGGCCTAATATCGCTTATCTTACCCAGCTTCTCCTGCTCCTCAACACGGCCTGTCCGCTGGCCCATCATCGTTCTGTATCGTACCTTGTCCGCTATTATCTGCGTCAGACGCTTTTCCTGAATATTCTCCGCTAAGTCAACCATCTCAAGCCTCCTTTTACTATCGAGTAATTCACCCTCCCGGGTTGTGCTCTATTCTAGAAGCCGCTACTACGACTGTCTGTGACTTTTGTCTCATTCAGGTCGTACTTGCTATATATGCATGCACACTCCCGATCTACATAAAATTGTACCAACCAACTACTCCCAAGTCAACTATCGTACGCTGACACATGAGTGATTCCCCAACGGACAAGCAGGCCACAAATGAAGTACAGATAGCGCAAGCGATCCCAACCATGTGTGAACCATCGATTTTGCTTGACACCCAAGGCGGAAAACCAGTAAACTAGATTGTCGTCTTTTCTGATTGATTTCATCATCCTCCAACCCTAGCCTGATTGGCTTGTGAAAGAGCAACAGGGATAGAATCCCTGGGAAAGACGTCAGCAACATCACCGGTATCTTGGTGAAATAAACCTAAAGGTGCGCTAAGGAGGCAGAACCGCATGGACATTACAAAGCCCAATATCTATGACCCGGCCGACCATCCCGAGGAGTGGACGCCCGAGATGTACGAAAAGCTGGAACAGGCACGGGACATAATCGAGGAATGGTGGTTGCCCAACCGCCGGCAACTGGACCGCCTCGGCGGCATCCTGGCAATGACGGAGATGTCAGACGTCTACTATGGTATGAATAAGGCCATAATCAATGCCGGGTTCTACGGCAGGACTATACCCAAGGAATACGGAGGGCCGGGGTGGAATCTTCACCAATGCGGCCTTCTCTCGGCCGAGATTACCAAACTGGCTTATACTCCCAGGATGGACGACGGGTTTTATTACGGCGAACCCGCGGTGCACATCCTTCAACACTGGACCCCTGACGAGGACGTTAAGAAAGAATACTTTAAGCGCACGCTGGACGGGGGATTCTGCACATTATGGGCCACCGACCCCGAGTCAGGCGTCGACATGGGCGGCATGCGGGGCAGCGCGAGCCGCGACGGTGACGACTACCTTCTCAACGGGCCCAAGTGGTGGATGGCCCAGTGCAGCCCAGGCCCGGTAGGTCTGCAATGGCATCTGGCACTGCTTAAGACAGACACTACCCAGCGGACCAAAGGCCTTTCCCTCTTCATAGTCAACGACGATGAACCCGGTATTATCCGAGGCCGCGAGGGGGACCTACAGGGTGCAAGATGGGGTTGTGCCCGCTATGAGATTTTATTGAAGGATGTAAAGGTAAACAAGAATCGCCTGGCGGCACCCGAAGGCAAGGGGCTTTACGCTATAGTTGGTGCAATGAATAAACACATGGGCAACCAGGCATTCCAGGCCGTCGGTGTCTCCGAAGCCGCTATTCTACAAGCTCTCGATTACACTACGACTACCATCAGATGGGACCATCCTATCATCGAGTACCAGGGAGTCCACTTCCCTATCGCTGATATGTGGGTCAACGCCGAAGCCGCCCGCGCTATCACGTCCAAAGCTAACAAGCTCTGGGACGAGGGAGATGAGGAGGCAAAGCACGGCAAATGGTCTATCCTCGCTTTCAAGTTCGCCGCCCCGGCAGCCATCGATGCCTGCCGCAAGGCCATCGAACTCATGGGCGCTCGCGCCATCGAGCGAGAAGAAGGCTGGCCCATGGAGTTGATGTACAGGGATTCGTTGATCTTCCAGTTATACAGGACACCGAACATTGACCGGAAGTTCCTTGCCTCGTACCTGGTGCGCAGAAGGCTTTAAGCTAGCTTCATACATCATATAAAATGCATTAGACATGAAGCTCGCTTGCGGTGCAAGCGAGCTTCATTATTTCGCGTCCGATGCCGCCTGATCTCGTTGAGGCGAACTCGCAATGATGCTACAATTAAAGAGACAAGTAAC
>DAOUTY010000251.1 GCA_030668425.1 Chloroflexota bacterium | reverse complement strand
TCGGCTGCGCCAAAATCAGAAACCACCTCGTTCCACCGAAGGTGTTAGAAATCCTTAAATCAAATATATTCCCCTGGCATGGATATGCTGAATTGTATCTAGACGGGAAATGGGTCAAGGCAACTCCGGCTTTCGACCTCAAGATGTGTCAGGAGCACAGGCTCATCCCGGTGGAATTCGACGGCCTCAGCGATGCCAGGTTTCACCCTCACAACCAAGATGGTAGTCCACATATAGAGTAACTGCTGGACCGCGGGCCCATCGACGATGTCCCCCTGGATGAAATCCGCAAGGCTCTAATTGAACGAAACATGCTCGACCCGAAAGAGCTGGACGGAAAGTAACAAACGCCAGCTTCTCAACCACACTGCGTTGACAACTAAGAAGTAGACTAATATAAACTCAGAATCCAGGAGAACATTCTTTTGAATGAAGGGGATAGAGGAAACAAATAGAGGTTTGGCCGATGAAAAGTTACCGAAAGGAACTCTGGTTCAATGTTCCCGAGCGCAGGGCTTTCATCAACATTACGCCCCAAGTTGAGGATTGTTTGCGAGAGAGCGGTATCAAGGAGGGATTAGCACTCGTCAACGCTATGCACATAACCGCTTCGGTGTTCATCAACGATGATGAACGTGGCCTCCATCAGGACTATGAGGATTGGCTGGAGGGGCTGGCTCCGCACGAGCCCGTCAGCCATTATCGCCACAACCGCACCGGCGAGGACAACGCTGACGCCCATCTGAAGAGGCAAGTCATGGGCCGTGAGGTAGTCGTCGCGATCACCGGCGGTCAGTTGGACTTCGGTCCCTGGGAGCAGATCTTCTACGGTGAGTTCGACGGTGGTCGCAGGAAGCGCGTCCTGGTTAAGCTCATAGGCGAATAGGTCACGAATTAAATCTTGTGTAGGGTGGGTGGAATGAAATGCAACCCACCAGCAAGACATAGCGGTGGGTTTCGCTGTGCTACACCCACCCTACTCTGCTAAATCTTCACCTTGCCGTAGCGTTCCCACTCGCTGTAGACGCAGCCGCAATACCCCTGGTGATAGAGACCAAGCTCGCGGGAAATGCGATGGCCCTCACGAAAGCCCGGTCTGAAGTCCTCATAATGAAACTCTACCCCCCGCTCCTCCCCCGACTCCTCGCCAATCACACGAATCAGATCGTGATTCTGATAAGGGCTGATCAGCAAGGTAGTGGTGAAGGCATCGAACCCTCTTTGGTGAGCGACCTCAGCGGTCCTCGACAGTCGCAGTCTGTAGCAGTCGGGGCAGCGGTCGCTCTCGCGACCAACCACAGCCTGAAAGTACTTGAGCATGTCGTAGCCTTCATCGATGACCAAGGGGAGATCTATCGCCCTAGCGAGCAACTCCATCGTCTCCAGTCGATGCTGATGTTCGCGAAAGGGGTGGACATTGGGATTGTACCAGAAGGCACTAACCTCCAGCCCCTGCTCCTGCAAACGATTCACCACAAAAGTAGAGCAGGGTCCGCAACAGGCATGAAGGAGAATGGAAGTTATCTCTGCCCCCTTAACTGACTCCTGAACCCGTGAACAGCCCCCCTTTACAAAAGGGGGATTTAGGGGGATTCTCAACTACCACAGGCCGGGTTGTTCAGATCGGCCCTTGGCATAGTCAATACCGAGGTGCTCATAGGCGAAGCGGGTGGCCACCCTGCCCCGCGGGGTACGCTCCAGAAAGCTCAGTTGTAGCAAGTAGGGTTCATAGACGTCCATAATAGTGTCTGCCTCCTCGCTGATGGCAGCAGCAATGGTATCCAGCCCCACAGGCCCCCCACCGAACTTCTCCACAATAGTGCGCAGGATTTTGTGATCCACTTCGTCAAGCCCGATGGAATCCACATCAATTCTCTCCAGTGCCTCCAGAGCCACCTCCTTGGTGATCGCCCCCTGAGCCTTCACCTCAGCGTAGTCCCTGACCCGCTTGAGCAGCCGATTAGCAACTCTGGGGGTACCCCGAGCACGCTTGGCTATCTCCTCGAGCCCGTCCTGGTCAGCTTCCAGCCCCAGCAGTCGAGCCGACCTCCCCAGAATGATCTCGATGGCATCCTCATCATAGAAATCGAGCCTGTATACCGCTCCGAATCGCTCCCGCAGAGGCGGGCTCAGCATTGCGAAGCGCGTGGTTGCTCCGACAAGGGTAAAGCGAGGCAGATTGAGCCTGAGGCTTTTCGCTCCCGCCCCTTTGCCAATGACGATATCGAGGGCGAAATCCTCCATCACCGGATACAGCACCTCTTCCACTACCCGCCCCAGGCGGTGTACCTCATCGATAAACAGGACATCGCCCATGTTGAGATTGGTTATGATAGCAGCGAGATCGCCGGGCCGTTCAATAGCAGGACCAGACGTGATCTTGACATTCACACCCATCTCGGCAGCGACGATGCATGCCAAGGTAGTTTTACCCAGGCCCGGCGGGCCATAGAGCAGGACGTGGTCCAGCGCCTCATCCCTTCCCTGAGCGGCAGCCATAGCTATACTGAGGTTATCCTTGACCTTCTCCTGACCCACAAAATCCGCAAGCTGCCTG
>DAOUTY010000237.1 GCA_030668425.1 Chloroflexota bacterium | reverse complement strand
GTTCCAGAAAAGATATTTCCTTCCTTTGGGCGAATGGGTGCTCAGGGAACACAATGAGGACGATATCGTCCTCAGCCATTTTGAAGTAGTCCAGGTCCCTGCCTTCGGGCACTGTCCCACAGATCCCAACGTCGTCGGCTCCCTCCTGTACTCTGGAGATTACGGTCATAGAATCGGAGACTTCCACCTGAGCGCTTATGGCGGGGTGAAGTGCTTTGAATTCGCCCAGAATGGGTGGCAGCAGGACCTCTCCGGGGATTGTGCTGGCGGCAATAATTATGTTCCCAGTTACCTCTTCGCGGATTTGTTCGAGGTCATGCGTCAGACTTGCTCGCTCTCTCTCAACGAGTTCAGCGAAGCGGAGAAATCGTTTCCCGGCATCGGTCATGGTGATCGTTTTTTGCCTGCGGTCGAGGAGGCGTACGCCCAGGTCGCGCTCCAGCTTGTGAATCTGGAAGGATACCGCAGGCTGGGTGATCGACAGCTTCCTGGCTACTTTTGAGAAGCTTCCCAGCCTGACTATCTCGAGGTATGTCCTTAAATAGTCGAGGTTCATGGGGTATCTCCCTTCGTACTATAATATTATTTTATCTTGAAGTAAAATAATATTTATGGTACAATCGTCTGCGGTTCATATTATAGCATGGGTCGGAGTTAATCAACATTTGTAAGGCGTAGGCGGAAGTCAGGCACTGGCCGATGAACTGGGAAGGAGGGCAAGAACCTTGCGCCGAGTCTTAACGCTGAGAATGTTAATCGTTATAGCAGGACTCATTTTCGGAGTTCTGGCTGCCTACATGGTGAAATGGGGCAATCCCCCGAACATGGGCATCTGCATTGCCTGTTTCCTTCGCGACATCGCTGGGGGGCTCGGTTTGCATCGGGCCGATGTGGTGCAATACCTGAGGCCTGAGATCATAGGCCTTGTGTTGGGAGCATCCGCCTCCGCCCTGATATTCCGTGAGTTCCGTGCCAGGGGTGGTTCATCCTCGCTGATTCGATTCCTGCTGGGCGCTTTTGTAATGATTGGGGCGCTGGTGTTCTTAGGATGTCCTGTCAGGGCTGTGCTGCGCCTGGCAGGAGGAGATCTTAATGGTATTACTGCACTGGCCGGTGTTGTAGTGGGCGTGGGCGTTGGCATTCTGTTTCTCAGGAGGGGCTTCAACTTGGGACGTGCCACCAGGACCTATACCGCGGCCGGTTGGATTATGCCGATTCTGATGTTTGGCCTGCTGCTCCTGGTTATCTTCGCCCCCTATTTTATTTTCCAGAGCGAGGAAGGGCCAGGCTCGATGCAAGCTGCCCTTTGGATATCGCTGGTCGTTGGTCTTGGCATCGGAGTGTTGGCCCAGAGGACGAGGATGTGCTTCGTTGGTGGCTGGCGTGACCTGCTGATGGTGAGGGACACTTACCTCTTCGGCGGGATTGCCGCTTTCTTCATCGGGGCTATCATCGTCAATGCTGCCCTGGGCTACATTGACTGGGGCTTCGTAGGACAGCCGGTGGCTCATAACAATCACGTGTGGAATTTCCTTGGTATGTCACTGGTTGGACTGGCGGCCACTCTGCTGGGCGGGTGTCCTCTTCGTCAACTCATCCTGTCCGGAGAGGGCGATATCGATGCCGGCGTAACCGTTTTGGGGCTTATCGTTGGCGCCGCTATCGCGCATAATTTCTTCACAACCGCGAGCCCCAGTGGAATCGGCGACAACAGCATTGTAGCTGTCATAGCAGGACTGGTTTTCTGTTTGGCCATTGGTTTCTTCATGAGGGAGAAAGCGGCGTAACGGCAGGAGGTTTATATGGGATTGCTCAAGCGGCGTAAGCCCTCCTTCGAAGGTGGGGGCTTGGTGCTGTTCATGGATGTAGGGGATGCCATGAGGGCGGAGAAAGTGCTCAGAAGGGAGGACTATGCTGTGAAGCTGGTCGCTCCTCCGCCTGAGCTCAGAAAAGGATGTGACCTCGCCGTGGAGATCAACCTGGTGGAGCAGCCTGGAATCGAACGGTTGCTCGAGGAAAAGGGTGCCCCGTATGTCGGGGTTGCTCCACTGAAGGTAGGCACTTCGGAACTGCTGGAGATTGTCAAGGTGACCGATTTCGGCGAGTGGACGATGGTGAAGGCGGCTAACATGAAGCTTGCTTTCGAGAAGAGTAGCGGCGTCATTGTCAACACTTCTGGTGGGGGCTGCCCCGACATTCCACATATGCATGCTGAGATGATCGGGAAGAAGCTGACTGAAGCCCCACGGCCAAAGGACGTCGGTTTTACCCTCTGTGCTTTGATGCTGGACAGGGCTCTGGAAGAGAGCCTCAACCTCTGGTTGGGAGGTAATCACCCATGATGCTCATAGCGGGAACGGTTCCGGTCAAAGGGCTTCCCTTGACTATGGGAAAGGTCACCGCGGTGGGAGATTTGCTGGTGGTCGAAGGCCACGGCATACCCTGCACCCAGGGCACTGGAGCTATGATAGGCGCGGCGCTGGCTACTACGGAGTACTTGAAGCTGGAGGCTCCCTATGTTCTGGTTGCCGGGGACACGGGCGATGGCAAGGGCAGCCGCGGGATCTACGAGTATCTAATCCAAAAGGTGGCTGAGCTGTCACCGGAGGTGTTGGCTCTGCACTACTGCCTTCCCGATATGGCGTTAAGCAGGAAGCTCTGCGAAGCCGTTGCAAGGTGCGCCAGAAGGCCGGTCATGATTGCCGATGCCGCTTCAATGTACGCGGCCAAGGCAGCAGGGCTGGCATCTGAATTCGACATATTTACACCTGATGCCACTGAGATGGCTTTCCTTGCCGATCCCGACGC
>DAOUTY010000082.1 GCA_030668425.1 Chloroflexota bacterium | reverse complement strand
CTGGATCTCAGCGGTGTTATCGCCCCCACCGAAAGCAGCGCTCATCGCCGAGTGGATCGAAGTAGTCGAGGTGCCGACCATCGTAAAGTAGGAGTCAACAGCTTCGGTGTCCACCAGCAGTGCTTCAATCAATCCAGCCACCTCACTTGTGGTCTCAACCTCGGTCCCCGGAGGCAGTTCGACCTGAACAACCAGCATCTTCTCGGTCATGCTGGGCAGGAACGAAGTGCCGATAATCGGCAGCAGGGCACCGCTGCCCAGGAACAGGACTCCGGCGATTGCTAGCGTCAAGAATCGATGTCCCAGCGCCCACTTGAGCGGAGGGATGTATACCTTTTGATACCAGGTATCTCTGGCCTTTGTCTCCTTCTCCTTCTCCTTCTCCTTCTCCTTCATCCCTCTGCCAACAAACCAGCGGGAGAACGCCGGCACGACCATAAGCGCAACCAGGAGCGAAGCAATAAGAGCAAAGGTTATAGTCAAAGCAAACGGGATGAACAGCTCACCTACTATACCGCCGACAAACATCAATGGTACAAAGATAGCAACTGTGGCTAACGTAGACGCTGTGATTGGCCCCGCTACCTCTTTTGAGCCGCCAATAGAGGCCTCCATGAAGTCCTCGCCACGTTTCATGCGTCGGTAAATGACCTCAGAAACCACGATGCTGTTATCTATCAACCTGCCCACAGCGATTGCCATAGCACTCAACGTGAGCATATTAATGGTAATGTTGGTGAAGTACATGGCAAAAAAGCCAATGATGATGCTGAAGGGGATAGACATTGCAGTGACCAGAGAAGCACGGAAGGCTGCTAAAAATATGAAAACGATGATAATCGCCAGGGCAGCACCGATAAGCGCCATCTGCGTCAACTCACCTATGCTTTCCTCAATGAACTCCGACTGGTCGAATACGACCGATAGCTCAAATGTTTCCCCAAGGGCCAAATCTACCTCTTCTGCTCTCTCCCTGACGTCATTCGCCACCTCAACCGTGTTTGCATCCTTATCCTTCATCACAACTATAAGGGCGGCGGTCTCACCGTCCACGCGGCTGAGCATCGTACCGGGCGCCGGGCCCACCACAGCTTCAGCTACGTCCCCAAGTGTGACACCATCGACACCCACCGGGATGCTCTCCAACTCGCCAATCGAACCGTACTCGGGAATGGTAGAAATAAGTCCCAGCAGAACGCTCATGGGCAGCCCTAACTCGTTCATTTGCCCGGGGTCCAGGGTGACCAACACCTGGTCTTTCTCCCCGCCCTCGATCTGCGCCTGTGCTATCCCTTCAACCATCTGCAATTCAGGGAGCACCTGTTCCTGCGCAATGACGCCAAGCTGCTCGGCAGGGACGTCACCCGTCAAGCTGAAGGCTACCAGCGGCATCATGCTGGGATCCAGAGCAAGGACCTGTGGATTTTCCTCAACTCGCGGATTCATCAGCGGAAAATCGCGCACCGCTTGAGGCAGATCCAACTCAGTTGAGCCCAGAACCGTTTCAAGGAAAGCGTTGACTGCTTCCATATCGGTGCCGAAGTCAAATTCAGCGAAGACAACGGATATCTGATCTGCCGAAGTCGAATAGAGGTGGCCCAGTCCCTTGCCTTCCCACTCATCCCATATAACATTCTCGATGGGTACGGTGACCTGTTCTTCCACCTCACCGGGCGTTGCGTCCGGGTAAGCAGCATAGACTAGCACGTACGGGAATTGGATATCCGGTATCATCTCCCTCTTTAATTGGAAGGTACCCCATATCGAGGCTGCAGCCAGCAGAGCTGCCAAAAGGATGGTCACCGCTCGATTCTTCAGAGCCAGCTTAGTTAGATACCACATCTTATATTCCCCCTAATTCGGCTTAAAGTCATGGAACCAGTGCGCTTTGTTCCAGACGGTTATTTTCCTCATCAACGATTTCATCATCTAATTTAGTAAAAAGAGGTTCAGGAGATGCCAATTTCTGGCCCGTCTGGGGTGCCGATATTGACCAATCTCCCCCCTCAACAGTCCCCTCAAACCCGAGTAGGCGATGCAGCTTACCCGAACTGAAAGGCAAAAAGGGATAAAGTACGGTCTTGAGACAACATATAACGCCCAGTGCTGTCGAGAGAGCGGTAGCTGCCGAGTCTCTATCCTCCTTGATTGTCTTCCACGGAGCCTTGGCGTCCAAATAGCGATTCGCCTCCTGTGCCAGCGCCATAGCCTCTCTCATTGCCTCCCTGAAGTGGCAGCCATAAAGAAGGTCATCTACCTTATTTAGAGTAGCCTCCGCCTTGCTCAACAGGGTTTTCGAATCCGCATCGACATCGCCTGCGGCAGGTACACGGCCGTCGAAATTGCGATAAGTAATAGTCAGCACACGATGTACCAGGTTGCCGTAGGTAGCTACCAGTTCGTCATTGTTGCGGCGCACGAATTCCTGCCACGAGAAATCAGCATCGCTGGTCTCAGGCATACCGATAGACAACTGATAGCGCAGTGGATCAGGATCATACCGCTCAAGGTAATCGGGCAGCCATACCGCCCAGTTACTGCTGGTGGAAAGCTGTTTCCCCTTCAAGGTAAGAAACTCATTGGCTGGCACATCATAGGGTAAATTGAGATCGCCATAGCCCAGGAGCATCGCCGGCCAGATGACAGTGTGGAAGATAATATTATCTTTACCTATGAAGTAGTAGCTCTTTACATCCCCCTGCCAGAAACCACGCCATCTCTCGCTATCTCCACAAGACTCAGCCCATTCCTTGGAAGCCGAGAGATAGCCGATCACCGCCTCAAACCATACGTAAACTCGCTTTTCCTCGAAGCCGGGTACCGGCACCGATACGCCCCAGTCGATATCTCTGGTAATAGCTCGGTCCCTGAGCCCCTCGGCCAGATAGCTGAGGGTGAAGTTAAATACGTTCTGCCTCCAATGGCTCTGTTCCTGAACCCAAGGCTTGAGTTGCTCGGAGAAGCTGGAGAGTCGCAGAAAATAATGCTCCGACTCCCTGATCTCAGGAGCTTCTCCACAGATGCCACAGGAGAGGTCAATCAGATCTGCCGGATTCAGTGGCTTGCCGCACTCATCACATTGGTCGCCCCTAGCTTTGGGATGGTGGCAATAAGGGCAGGTGCCTTCCACATACCGGTCAGGGAGGAAGCGACGGCAATTGGAGCAATAAGGCAAAACCATCTTGTCCTTATATATATAACCCTTGTCAAGCAGCGTAAGGAACAAATCGTGGACAACCTGAGCATGGTTCCGAGTGCCTGTAGTGGTAAACAGGTCAAATGAGATGCCCAGCTTCTCCCAGCAGTCAAGGAATCCCTGGTGATAGCGGGATACCACCTCCTCTGGTGACTTACCTTCTTTCTCTGCGCGGAGCGTGACCGGGGTGCCATGCTGGTCTGACCCGGAAACCATCAGCACCTCGTTACCCTTGATGCGATGATATCGGGCAAAAATGTCAGCGGGCAGATACGCCCCAGCGATCTGCCCCAAATGTAAAGGCCCGTTTGCATAGGGCCACGCTACACCAATGAAGATACGTTCAGGCATTATATTTTCTGAATACTAATTCTATCACAAGGGCAACGGAAAATAAAACTAGGGGAGTTCCAGCCATGCCTTATAGAGCGCATTTTTCGGTAACTTGGTTCTGCTCGCTAGTTGAGCTACAGCCTCCTTAGCTGGAACTCCCTCTATGCGAAGTCTGTGCAGTTCTTCCCTGACTGAATCGGTTATCCCCGCCTTCTTTTCCTCTTGCCTACAACCCTCAATGACGAAGGTGAATTCCCCCCTTGGTTGAGAGAAATGAGCTATCGCCTGACTCACAGTACCCCTGAAGACCTCTTCATGAACCTTGGTCAACTCCCGACAGATAGCGATTCCCCTGTCTCCCAATATCTCCTCGACGTCCGTCAATGAGGACAGCAACCTGTGCGGTGCTTCCAGGGCAACAATAGTGCGCCACTCGGTGTCAATCGACTCCAGTAAGCGTCTCCTCTCACCCTTCCTCCGAGGCAAAAAGCCAATATAGACAAACTGATTTGCCGGCAAGCCGGAGACAGCAAGGGCTGTGGTCAACACTGAGGCCCCCGGGATAGCAATGACTGGAATTCCCCGTTCGATCGCGCCTTTTACCAGTTCGTACCCAGGATCGCTAATGCCCGGCATACCCGCATCCGAGACCAGGGCAACATCTTCTTGTTCAAGGCGTCCCAAAAGGTAAGGAAGTTTTGACTTCCTGCTATGTTCGTGGTAGCTGGTCAGTGGCGTCCTTAAACCGTAGGCAGCGAGCAACTGTCGCGTCCTACGCGTATCTTCGGCAGCGATAAGTGTTACCTCGCCCAGTATGCGAATCGCTCGCTGCGACATGTCTTCCAGGTTCCCGATAGGGGTAGCTACCAGATAGAGCGTAGCCATTGCAAGAGGATTATAGACCATAGCTGAGCCCCCGTCTATCTGCGAGTTCTTCACCTTGACTCTATACCCCTCTTTATTGTATCCTTACCCCAATATTAGGCGTGATGACATGATGGAGCATTATCAATACAAGCAAATGAGGTATACCTACGGGTTCGAGGAGATAGCACTCGTTCCCAGCGACATAACCATCAACCCCGATCAGACAGATATCAGCCTTGCAATCGACCGCCTCACCTTTTCCATCCCCATCCTGGCATCAGCTATGGACGGCGTAGTAGACGTGAAATTCGCTATCGCCATGAGCAAGCTGGGAGGGCTTGCTGTTCTCAATCTCGAGGGATTACAGACACGCTACGCCAACCCCGACGAGGTTCTGGCCCAGATCGCTGACGCTCCGCCGGAGAAGGTAACCTCGATTATGCAGAAGGTCTACTCGAAGCCGATCAAGGAGAACCTGATCGGTGATCGAATAACGGCGATTAAGGATGCGGGTGCTATTTGTGCTGTCTCCCTCACACCAGCCAATACCAAGAAGCTATCTCCGCTTGCAGCCGAGGCCGGAATCGATATTCTGGTGGTGCAATCAACCGTCACCACCGCCCGTCATATATCGAAGAGTTACCGCGGACTTATCTTTTCCGAGATAATCAAGCAGTTACCGATACCTGTCATCGTAGGCAACTGCGTAAGCTACAGCGCCTGTCGCAAGCTGATGGAAACCGGCGTCCACGGCGTTCTTGTGGGCATAGGCCCAGGCGCAGCCTGCACCACTAGGGAAGTAATAGGCGTGGGAGTACCTCAAGCGACAGCAACTATGGATTGTGCCGCCGCACGCGATGACTATTTCAGGACAACCGGAAGATATGTTCCAATAATTACCGACGGTGGTATCCGCAATGGAGGTGACCTTTGTAAGGCATTTGCCTGCGGTACCGATGCCGTGATGCTGGGATCGATATTGGCACAGACTGAAGAAGCACCAGGAAGAGGTAATCACTGGGGAATGGCAACCCCTCACGAGGCACTACCAAGAGGAACCCGGATCAGGGTCGGGATCAACTGTTCCCTGAAACAGACTATGTTCGGCCCGGCATCAGTCACGGACGGCACTCAGAATCTGGTGGGGGCACTGCGTACCTCGATGGGAGTTTGTGGTGCGCGAAATATCAGGGAAATGCATCAAACCGAGGTAGTAATAGCTCCCGCCATAAAGACTGAGGGGAAAACCTTCCAGATCACGCAGAGACTGGCGAAGTAAACGTTTTGCCCTTTAACCATCCCTTTGTGAGCTTGGTACTGCTGGTTCCCGCCTTGACTAACAGTCGGTGCCCTGATAGATTATTAAGCGTGTGTTTGACTGTGCGAAGCATTTGCTGGGATAGGGCGAAGGCCTGTCCCTTTATTTTGCCCGAAATCTTCCTGAGGTACGGTTCATGAATATCGAAATGATACCGGTTATACTGGCTGCGCTCCTAGCACTGGCCTTTGCCGGCTATCTGGTGCTCTATATTCTGCGTCAAGACATCGGCTCAGACAAAGTCAAGGATATAGCCTCAGCGATCCAAGAAGGTGCCAGATCATTTCTACACAATGAGTTCCGGGCCCTGGCAGTTGTCACCATCATCATGACAGTAGTTTTCGCTACAGTGCTAGAGCCCAAGCCCTGGGTTGGCATTGCCTATCTTGTGGGCACACTGGCCTCAGCCTTGGCAGGGTATCTGGGAATGAGCATAGCCGTAAGAGCAAATGCGAGAACGGCTACCGCTGCTACATCAAGCTGGGCACATGCCCTGAGGATCGCGTTCTCGGGTGGGGCTGTGATGGGATTCTGCGTCGTCGGCCTGGGATTACTGGGCTTAAGCGTCATCGTGATACTGTCCGATGATTACCACGTCTGGCTGGGGTACGCTGTTGGGGCCTCCATGGTCGCCCTATTCCTCAGGGTTGGTGGAGGGATTTTCACCAAGAGTGCCGATGTCGGTGCCGACATAGTAGGGAAAGTGGAGGCTGGAATCCCCGAGGATGACCCTAGGAATCCCGCAGTCATAGCCGACAATGTGGGCGACAATGTGGGCGACATCGCTGGGATGGGCTCTGACCTTTTTGAATCTTACGTCTCTGCGATAGCAGCGTCCATGGTTTTAGCCATAACTCCGCTGGTCCTCGGGGCCGACAAAGGGACATTCTTCCCACTGCTTCTGGGGGCTGTAGGAATAGTGGCCGCAATAATCGGGACCTTTTTCGTCAGACCTCCAGAGGCCGGGGGAAGCTTCGAGGAGCAGACATCCAAGGCCCGCGCAACCTTGAATCGCGGTGTATACATCAGCAACATATTGATGCTAATAGGCGGTTTCTTATTAGTGTGGTTCTATCTGGGCCCTGATAAACTCTGGGTCCTCTATGCCATGATCGCAGGCCTAGCCTGCGGCTTCTTGATCGGGGTATCAACCGAGTACTTTACTTCGGATAGAGGCCCGGTAAAGGGCATCGTCAGGTCAAGCGAAATGGGGGCTGCTACTAATATTATTCAGGGGCTTGCCGTCGGCATGTTTAGTACCGTCGTGCCAGTGATTCTTGTCGCCGTCGCGACCTTGATCGCCTATAGGGTCGCAGGAGGCGGGGACGCCGGACTATTCGGAATAGCCATCGCTGCTGAGGGCATGTTAATCACTTTAGGGATGTTGCTGGCCATAGACTGCTATGGCCCCATAGCTGACAACGCCGCAGGAATCTCCGAAATGGGCGGACTGGGTAAAGAGGTCAGATCACGTACCGAGGCTCTCGATGCTGTGGGCAACACCACCGCTGCCATAGGCAAGGGATTCGCTATCTCTTCGGCAGCGCTGGCATCCCTGGCCTGGCTGGCCACCTTCTTCGCCGTGGCTAGGGAGGAGACAGGCACCGCCATACTTGCAAGCCTCTCTCAGATAGAGGTGATTGTCGGCTTGTTCATCGGCGCAATGCTTCCTTTCCTGTTCTCCGCTCTGTCG
>DAOUTY010000025.1 GCA_030668425.1 Chloroflexota bacterium | reverse complement strand
GCATGCCGGTGGATGTAGACTACGAAAAGATCACAGACGAAATGACACTTCACGCGTTCAAAAAAGCTGAGAGTTAGCCGACGATTGAGTGGAAGGGCTGAACAGCTAGCCACGGAACAAAAGGAGGCCGCAAATGGCTTACAAGTCGCTTATCCTGGAGAAGGAAGGGCCTATCGCAATAGTAACCCTGAACCGTCCCGATGCGGGTAATTCTTTCGATTTCAGGCTGATGGTGGAGTTCGATGACGTGATGAGAGTAGTGAGCGATGATCCCGACATCAGAGCTGTGATCATCACCGGGGCCGGCAAGCATTTCTCCACCGGCATAGACCTCAGCATGTTTACCGACGCAGAAGGCCTGGTTGAAAGGGAAGGTAGCGGGGCAGACATTTCTCCAGCTCCGGATGATCAGACCTACGGCAAGGGAACCGTCGTGGCCAGCGTGATTAGGATAAGGAACATGAACAAGCCAGTTATCGCTGCCATCAATGGCTCGGCAATTGGTGCATCCTTTTCAATGGCCCTAGCCTGTGACATAAGGATCGCCTCTGACAAGGCCAGGTTTAGCATGGTGTTTGTCAAGAGAGGGATCGTCCCTGACTCCGGCGGCTCTTTCACCCTTCCTCGTATCGTTGGATTTCCCATGGCCTGCGAACTGATACTCACCGGCAACACCATCGATGCTGCGGAAGCCGATCGAATAGGTCTGGTGAATAAGGTCGTCCCGCATGACGAGTTGATGACAGTGGCAAAGGAACTGGCCGGGAGAATAGCGAAGAACCCACCACTGGCAGTAAAAATGGCCAAGGCTGACCTCTATAGCTCGATGGCAGAGACAGACATTATATTACAAATGAAGCGTGAGGAGGCATCTCAGTCCGTGCTCCTTAACACGGAGGATTTCGTAGAAGCTGCAACGGCGTTCCTGGAAAAGCGCGAGCCACAGTTCAAAGGCAAGTAACCGATGGGCTATCCTTTCTCTATTTGCAATCCATCACGCCAATTCTTATCGGCACTGTAGAGAACGAGAAATAGTGCTTTTTCTTATAGCGGCTTTGTATGTCATTACACGTACTGTCATTCCTGCAGAAGCAGGAATCCAGGCGGGAGGTGTGTATTCCCACCTGCGCGGGAGTCCGTCATGCCGATTGCAATCGGTATTATAAAGGATAAAGATGGTTGGCCTAAGAATACTTGTAGCAAGCGGTGGGGGTCGCTGCGCTGTACACACGCTACGAACTGAAACGCATTGGCGCAGGTTGGCCGACGTCGGCCAACCTACCCGCCTAAAACTGCTAAACCTGTATCTTCGTAGCAATGCCAAGGGGAAGGGCGTATCCAAGCATATCAAGAGTTTATTTTCGCACAATGGCTGAATCGGTTTGAAGAGGGAGTCCAAGTGACTAGCAAGATCAAGACCAGGGTCACAGAGATTCTGAGGGTGAAGTATCCCCTGATTATGGGAACAATGGGGTACCAATCTAATGCAGAGTTCGTAGCGGCAGCGGCGAATGCTGGTATATTCGGATGCCTTGCCTCTATCATGTCTCCTACGAGTCAGGCGCTCCGAGAAGAGATTCGAAAGACAAGAAGCCTGACCGATAAACCGTTCGGGGTAAACATTAACCTGTTCCCTATGATAAGCCCGGTGCCTATTGAAGAGTATACCGACGCTGCGATTGAAGAGGGCGTCCCTGTAATCGAAACCTCGGGGCGCAGCCCTGCAGACCTGGTCGAGCGCATCAAGAAGGCCAACGTCACTCTGATGCACAAGTGTGTCAGCGCCAGGCATGCCGTAACAGCAGAGCGGCTGGGCGCTGACATAGTGGCGGTGGTGGGCTACGAGGCTGCAGGTCATCCCGGCAGAGACCCTATTGGCAGCCTGGTACTTTTTCCTCAAGCGGTAGATGCCGTGAAGATACCCGTAGTTGCTGCCGGGGGGATCGGCGATGCGAGGGGTTTCGTCGCCGCATTTGCCCTGGGAGCGGAAGGGGTGTGCATGGGGACAGTATTCATGGCTACTAAGGAGTGCCCTATCCACCCTAATTTGAAACAAAGGCTCATTGAAGCCCGTGAAACGGACACTACGATGATTTTCCATAGTAGGGGCGATCCGATGAGAGCGCTGCGCAACCCCCTAACAGCACAGATACAGGAGATGGAAGAAAAGGGTGCCACCACGCAGGATATCATAGAGCTAATCGGTGGGGGAAAAGGCAGACATGCTGCAGCTATAGGGGAAGCTGACTGGACCCTGCTGTCCATCGGCCAGGTCGTGGCGCAGATACACGACGTCCCCACAATCAAGGAGCTTGTTGACAGGCTGATGGACGAAGTGGCGGCGGTCCAACAGAAGCTGAATACATTATTGTTGTAAACAGTATAGCAAAATGGGAGGTGATGCACTGTGAGTGACTTTAAAGACAATATCTTACAAGGCCGCGTAGCTCTGATAACTGGTGGGGCAACGGGAATAGGGAAGGAGATCTCCAGGACGCTGGGGAAACATGGCGCAAAAATCGTTATTACCAGCCGTAAACAGGAGAATCTCGATGCTGCCCGTCAGGAATTCGAAAAAGAGGGTATAGAATGTCTCGCCTTATCGTCAGATGTGCGCAATCCCGAAGCGGTTGAACAGGTCATCGCTTCTGCCATAGAAAAATACGGCAGTTTGAACATCGTTGTTAACTGCGCAGCTGGAATGTTCCTTGCACCTATTGAAAGAATATCCTACAACGGGTTTAAGACAGTTGTTGACATCGATCTGTTGGGTACGTATAACGTCACCAAGGCAGCATTTACCGCTTACCTGAAGGAGCATGGTGGCTGTATTGTCAATATCACAGCACCGTTTGAGCATTGGGGGGTCAGCTCAATGGCCCATGTTGCAGCGGCCAAGGCAGGTGTTGAGTCACTAACGAGAACCTGTGCGGTCGAATGGGCGCCTTTAGGGATTCGGGTCAACAGCGTCGCGCCTGGCTTCATTGCAGAGACGGAAGGCGTCAAGCGAGCCGGTGAATCTATGAATATACCCGATGACAAGTCGCTGAAAGGCACAAGGCAGGATCTGGCAAATGCTGTGCTATTCCTTGTCAGTGATTCGGCCTCCTTTATCAGTGGCGTATGCATTCGTGCCGACGGTAGTGCCACTATCGATTTGCTGAGGATGCCGGTAGTGTGAGATTAGCTGCTGACTCATGAAGTGAATAATCAGAGGGAGTCACGAAATGGCTGAAATCAGAGAAGCCGTGATGGTGGATTTTGTGCGAACGCCTTTTGGCAGGGCAAGTAAAAAGAAACCGGGGTTCTTCGCGGATGTACGTTCAGATGACCTGGGCATTATTGCAGTCCAGGCACTTATGAAGCGAACGAGAGTAGACCCTGCCTCAGTTGAAGATATCATCATGGGTACCCCGACCCAGCTAGGGGAGCAAGCAAATGTTGCTAGAGATATCTCCCTGGCAGCTGGTTTTCCTTTTGAAGTTGCGGGCATAAGTGTAGATAGAGCCTGTTGTTCCAGTATGGCGGGCGCCCACATTGCAGCAATGGCTATTCAATCAGGCGCGGCAAACATCATTATCTCCGGCGGACTAGAGAGCTTATCCCATTTCCCTAATCCTGTAATCACCCCTGATACAGATTTGTTTGAGCTTGCGAAGGATTATAGCGCACGCTGGCAGGCAAATCCCAAGATCTTTGATATAATTGACCCCAGCGCCATCATGGGTCTGGGCCTCAGCGCCGAGTATGTTGCTGACATGTTTGATATCTCCAAGGAGGAGTTGGACCAGTGGGCCCTGAGGAGCAACCTGAGGGCCGCTGCAGCCCAGAGTGAGGGCAGGTTCAAGAATGCGATGATCCCGGTGCAGGGCAAGCTGCCCGATGGAACAGTAGCGGTCTTCGACTACGATCAAAGTGTGAGGGCTGACTCAACCATCGAGAAGATACGCTCTCTGCCGCCTGTCTATAAGCCAGATGGAAAGATAAACGCCGCCAGTTGCTCAAAAGAGGTCGATGGGGCTGCTGCAGCAATGTTTATGTCTAAGGAGGAGGCCAGGGAACTGGGCTTGACGCCGATGGTTACAGTAAGGTCGATCGCCTGGGCAGGGATCGACCCCAAGATCGCTCCATATGGCGCCTGCTCGGTAGCCAAGAAGGCTTTGGAGAGGGCGGGAATGCCCGCACAGGATATTGACCTATGGGAGATAAACGAAGCATTCGCGGTAGTGCCTTTGGTCCTGATAAAAGAATTTGGGATAGACCCGGAGAAAGTAAACGTCAATGGTGGCGCCTGCTGCATTGGCCACCCCGTGGGAGCCAGTGGAATATGGTTGCTTGGTACCATGGCCCATGAGATGAATCGTCGGAATTCCAGATATGGGCTGGCATCCATACCCGGGGGGGTAGGTCAGGGAACAGCGATACTTGTGGAAAGGGAGGAGTACTGGGACGGTCGCTGCGCTTTCCTGGAGAAGCTAGAGCCAGCAAGCCCATAGCTGCAGGTTGAACCGACAGGCTTTCGATTTACGCCCAAGGCATAAATCTCAGGGGCCGAACGCATAATATCAAGGGGGAGTGGCTTGACAACGGAAGAGCTTTCACCAGAGCTGCAAAAATACGTAGGGCGCGTATCCGCGTTCGTGGAAGGGCCTGACGAAGTCAACAAGGCGATGATCAGGCACTGGTGCGAGATGGTGGAGGACGCAAACCCTGTTTACACCGATGAGGAGTACGCCAAGAACAGCGAGTATGGAGGCATAATCTGCCCATCTGCCATGCTCTCGACGTGGGTCTATCCGCGATGGTGGCCCCCCGTTGAAATGCCCCCCGATGCGGGCCCCGCTCAGTTGGACCTGCCTCTGGGGGACGTTCCCATTCCCGCCGTCATCAGTTGGACAGATGAGTATTTACTGCCCGTGCGGCCGGGGGACAGAATTAGATACAACACCAGGCTGGAAAGCGTATCCCCTCTGAAAAAGACCCGCCTGGGCGCTGGTTATTTCATCACCACCACCAATTACTACTACAATCAGCGCGATGAACTGGTAGGGACAACCCAATACGTTCTCTTCAGGTATAGAATGGAAGAGTAATCGCCCATAAGTCTGGAACAATCCCTTTGCTTTGGAGATTAAACCGATGGCAAGTGAGACACTTTATTGGGAAGATGTGGTTGAGAATAGCGAAATCCCGACCGTGTCGCTCGAAATCACCCGAAATCGCATCGTTATGATTGTATGTGCAACCCGGGACATATTCCCCCTGCACCATGACGCGGACTTTGCCCGGGCTGCCGGCTACGAGGCACCAGCAGTAGCCACCGCATTCCTGCAGGGTCTCCTGGGAAGATGTCTCACGGATTGGACAGGTCCTACCGGAAAGCTCCGGAAGCTGAGCCTGACCCTCAATGCCCCCAGCTACGCCGGCGACACCATCAGTGTCAGCGGCAAGGTGGCCAGGAAATATCGGGAGAACGGAGAGCATAAGGTCGATTGTGAGCTTGCGGTGGTGAATCAGGACGGTGCAGCGACTGTCAACACCCTGGCCACCGTAATAATTCCCTCCAGAGGATAACCGCCTGCAACTTCGAACATGGAGAGGAAGATATGGCGAGTGTAGAAAAGGCATATTATACGGGCTGCGACATGAACTGCGGAGGGGCCTGCCTGCTTAAAGTCTATGTCAAGGACGGGGTAATCACACGCATAGAGACCGATGATGGAGATGAACCCCAGCTCAGGAATTGTCTCAGGTGCCGTGCTTACCGACAGAGGATATACGCGCCGGACCGTCTTCTCTACCCACTGAAAAGGGTGGGGGAGCGCGGAGAGGGGAAGTTCGAGCGTATTTCCTGGGACGAGGCTCTGGAAACGGTGGCCAGCGAATATAAAAGGGTTAAAGAGACCTATGGCCCTGCGGCAGTCGTATACCTGACCAACGGCGGTGACATGGGCCAGGTACACAACACGCGGACAATTGTTCGGGCTTTTAGCCTGGCCGGGGGCTGCACCCTGATGTGGGGTATCGCCTCCAACGAGGGCTGGATGTTCGCCTGTCAGGCCACTTACGGGTATCCCACTGGGGTAGACCACCGTGACGTCATCAACTCAAAGCTGGCAATCCTCTGGGGAATGAACCCCGCAGTGATCATTGACGGCTGCGGTACAAGCTACGCCCTAGCCAAAGCCAAGGAGGCGGGGACGAGGTTCATTGTCGTTGACCCCAGATACACTGACACTGCCGCCCTAGTTGCCGACCGCTGGATTCCCATCAAGCCGGGAACTGATGCCGCAGCTATGATCGCTATGGCCTATGTGATGATAACCGAGAATCTCTATGATAAGAAATTCCTCGACACCTATACCGTGGGGTTCGACCATTTCAAGAAATATGTTCTCGGCGAGGAGGATGGAGTACCTAAGACGCCCGAGTGGGCAGAGCGTATAACCAGCGTCCCCGCCCAGACAATCGCCGATCTTGCCCGGGAGTACGCCACCACCAAACCCGCGGCGTTGCTCCCCAGCAAAGCGCCTGGGCGCACCGCCTACGGTGAGCAGTACCACCGAGCAGCATTCGTTCTGGCTGCAATGACAGGCAACATCGGCATCCACGGTGGCAGCCCTGGGTGCGAGATCACCCAGCGCGGCGATACACCTTTCCCCATGGGCCCGGCGATGCGAACAGGTGGCAACCCGGTCGATGCAGGCTCCCCGAGAAGACAAGATGCCCTGCCGACTGTGATCTCGAAGGGCCCTGGGCTCATCGCCAGGCTCCATAACTCCGAGGTAATGGATGCTATCCTCAAGGGTAAAGCCGGCGGCTACTACAGCGACTACAAGATGGTCTACACCGCTAACGTTAACTACCTTAATCAATACCCCAATGTGAACAAAGCTGTGAGGGCACTGAAATCACTGGAGTTCATCGCTATTCAGGAGCAGTTTATGACCGCCACGGCTAAGTTCGCCGATATCCTGCTGCCTACCTGCACATTCTTCGAGCGTAACGATGCCGTCTGGGGTGCCGGCCCCCATCTGGCCTACCAGAGGAAGGTCATCGAGCCTCTGGGTGAATCGCGCTCCCATCTGGATATCTGCGATGGTCTTGCCGAGAAGATGGGCATCACCGACTACAACGATAAGACCGACGCGGAATGGCTCGAGCAGATCATGTCGCCTGCAGTTACTGACTACGAGCGCTTCAAGGAGACAGGCGTCGAGAAGTTTTACTCGGAACCCAGCGTCCCCTTCAAGAATGAGATCGCCGACCCGGCAAATCATCCCTTCCCCACACCCTCGGGGAAGATCGAGATATACAGCCAGCAGATCGCCGATATGGAAAAGCCGCTGATGCCCCCCATCCCCAAGTACATCGAAACCTGGGAAAGCGCTAACGACCCGCTCGCCGAGAAGTATCCTCTCCAGATGATCAGCACCCACTTCAAGCGAAGGGCACACAGTCAGTTCGATAACATACCCTGGCTGAGGGAACTCGAGCCCCAGGCAGTGAAAATCAATCCAAAAGATGCCAAGCCCAGGGGAATCAAGGACGGAGACCTTACCAGGGTATTCAACGACAGGGGTGAGATAATTATCCAGGCCGAGATAACCCAGAGAATCATACCCGGTGTAGTGGACGTCCCCCAGGGCGCTTGGTATAATCCCGATGAGCGAGGGATCGACCGGGGGGGCTGCGCCAATGTCCTCACACGCGACGCGCGTTCACCCGGGGGGGCTTTTACCAACAACTCGTGCTTAGTACAAGTGGAGAAGGGGTAGGAGAGAAAGCGATGCAGATAGGATTTTACTTCGATCAGACCCGCTGTACGGGCTGCTATGCCTGCGTTGTCGCCTGCAAAGACTGGCATGACGTGCCTGCAGGACCTGCTAGCTGGCAACGGGTGACAACGATAGAGCGGGGTGAGTTCCCTGATCTGTTTGTCGCCTTTTACACCAGTTCATGCTACCACTGTGCTCAACCCGCCTGTATTGCCGCATGCCCCGCAGGGGCCATCACCAAAAGGCAAGAAGACGGAGTAGTGCTAGTTGACCAGACGAAGTGCCTGGGCAAGGACCAGTGCGACCTCTGCTGGCAAGCGTGCAGTTACAAGGCTCCCCAGTTCGGAGCTGAGAATAACGCTAAAATGCAAATGTGCAACCTCTGCCCGGACAGGCTGGAGGAGGGTAAGAAGCCTATCTGCGTAGCTGCATGCCCGATGCGCGCCCTGGATGCTGGCCCCCTGGACGAGCTTAAGGCGCTCTATGGAGATGCAAGGGAGGCCGAGGGCTTTATATACTCCGCCGAGCTAGAGCCTTCTATTGTCTTCAAACCCAAAGTAAAAGCGGGGTTAGCAGGGGGTTCAATGTGACGGAGCGATATGGATATGCAGGCAAAATCCTGAGGGTCGACCTGTCTTCGGGAACGATAAATCACACGCCATCAGCGGACTATGCAGACAGGTTTCTCGGGGGAAGGGGCATCGCAGCCAAGATCTATTGGGATGAGGTGCCCGCCGATGTCAGCGCCTTCGATCCTGAAAATCGGCTGATATTCGCAACCGGACCCCTGGCAGGATTCAGCGGACTGTCCGGCTCCCGATGGCAGGTGTGCGGCAAGGCCCCGGCTATGACCCCCGAGGAGTTTTCCTACTGCAATTTCGGAGGAAGATGGGGAGGACAGCTCAAATTCGCCGGCTACGACGGGTTGGTGATACAAGGCAAATCAGATAGACCCGTATATGTCTTTATTGACGACGATGTCGTCGAGATAAGAGACGCTTCCGCTCTTTGGGGCAAAAACACCGTGGAAACGCGAGAAATCCTGAAAGAGGAACTGGGGCGCACCGTGGCAGTGGTAGCATGTGGCCCCGCGGGCGAGAACCTGGTCTCCTATGCTATTCTCCTCGCTGACAATGACGCCAGCGGTTCCAGCGGGTTCGGAGCTGTTATGGGTTCCAAGAAATTGAAGGCCATTGCAGTGAGGGGTAAGGGAAAGGTAACCCCGGGCAATCTTGAGAAATTTAAGGAAGTCAAAGAACACGTCCGCCAGTTGTTGTGGAAGGGCCCGGGATACATGGAACTCATAGCTAAACCTGAGGCCCATATCGAAGTAGTACCTGGTCAAAAAGTGAAACTAGACCTATGCCTGGGCTGCGCAGGCTACGATGGAAGGATAACCGTGGAATCCAGAGACGGCAAGAAAAGGGGGAAGTCCCTGTGCGGGTCCTCGCTATTCTACCTTGACCGTGTAAGCAAGTACTACGGAGAACAGAACGAGGTTCCATTTTATGTCAACAGAATATGCGATGAATACGGGGTCGATGCGCTTGCCATCGAGTCGATGATGAAGTGGCTCTCAAGGTGCAGGCACGCAGGTATACTGACAGACGAGAACACGGGCATTCCCCTGTCCAAGGTAGGTAGCTGGGAATACATGGAGGCCCTGGTAACGAAGATGTCGCTCCGCGAAGGCTTCGGTGACGTACTAGCTCAGGGGATACAAAGAGCAGCCGATACACTGGGCGCCGAAGCAAAAGAGTTGGTCGCCGACTATGTGTCGAAAGCAGGACATTTGCTGACGTACTGCCCCCGTACGTTCCCTGTGCACGGCCTGCTGTACGCCATGGAGCCGAGGCAGGCGGTAAATCAGCTGCACGAAATGGGCCTGGTTCTATTCCAGTGGGTGAACTGGGCCAACGGTCTCGAGGGCGCTTACTTGTCGAGCGACGTATTTCGCAAGATCGCCGCGAGGTTCTGGGGTAGCGAACTGGCGGCTGACTTCTCCACCTACGATGGGAAGGCACTGGCAGCAGCGAAAATCCAGGATCGCGAGTATGCCAAAGAATGTCTCATCCTCTGTGACTTTACCTGGCCAGTCACACACACTTTGTCAGGTGATCATATAGGCGACCCATCTATTGACAGCAAAATGCTTTCCGCCATTACGGGTACAGAGGTGGATGAAGAGGAACTCTATTACATAGGAGAACGAGTGCTCAACCTGCAAAGGGCGATACATATCAGAGAAGGCCACAGGGGGAGAGAAAGCGACCAGATTCCGGATGCCTTCTTCACAATACCACTCAAGGGCCATGCCATGAACCCCGAATGCCAAGCTCCGGGGAAGAATGGCGAGATAACTTCGAGAACTGGCATGGTAGTGGACAGGGAAGAGTTTGAAAGGATGAAAGACGAATACTATCAGTTAAGAGAGTGGGATGTTGCCACAGGCCTCCAGACGAAGGCAAAGCTGGAGGAACTCGATCTTCACGAAGTAGCGCAAGACCTGGGGCGGAGAGGACTTGCGGTGTAGCTACCCTATGCAGGAGGAGGATGCCATGGTCGAGCAACCGTTATCCGATGTGCGAATACTGGATCTGACCTGGTATATTTCAGGGCCCAACTGTACCAAGCTATTCGCAGACTACGGTGCCGATGTGATCAAGGTCGAGAGATCAGGCGAGGGCGATCCGGCGCGGAGAATGGGCCCTTTCTACCAGGATGACCCACACCCGGAAAAGAGTGGACTATTCCTGTACCTGAACACCAATAAGCGAAGCATTACCCTGAATCTAAAGACTGAGACGGGGAAAAGAATACTCAAGGATCTGGCAGAGGATGCAGATATTCTTGTGGAGAACTTCAACCCTCATGTTATGCCCAGCCTCGGACTGGATTACGAGACCTTGGAGAAGATCAATCCCAAGCTTGTCATGACGTCCATCTCCAACTTCGGCCAGACAGGCCCCTATCGGGACTTCAAGGCCTCAGAGCTGATTATATATGGGATGGGCGGCGCCATGTGCACCACAGGAGTTGGCGACTGCGAGCCCGTCAAGAAAGGAATGAATGTGATCCAATACCAGGGAGGCACCATGGCTGCGACAGCCACAATGATAGCTCTATACGCAGCCCGGGCCCAGGGGATTGGCCAGTATGTTGATGTCTCTCTAATGGAATCCCAGATGGGCTCCATAGATAGAAGGATGAGCGAACTCCTGGCCTACGAGTATAACGGGGAATTAACGCCCAGAATGGATATCGCGGGGCTATTGCAGTATCCCTATGGAATCTTTCCCTGTGCCGATGGTTACGTTGACGTGGCTGGGGGGTTCATGTTCCTGAACCGGATTGAAAAGGTGTTAAAGATGCCTCTCATGGAAAGGTACGGCGGTGTGAATCAATTCGACGTGGAACGCAGGGAGGAGTTCTTTGCCGATATCTGGTACCCCTGGATCATGGAGCGCACGCGGAGAGAAATCGTCGAGGCCTGCCAAGAGGGCCGTGTCATGAGCGGCCCGATCAATACGACCGAGGACTTACTCAGAGAGCCACAGTTCCAGGAGAGGGGATTCTGGGCAGAGATCGATCATCCAGTGGTAGGAAAGCTAACCTGCCCTGGCATGCCGGCCATATCGGCGGAGTTGCCATGGGAGATAAGAAGGCCAGCGCCGCTACTGGGTGAGCACAACGAGGAAGTCTATGCCTCGCTGGGTTACACAAGGGAAGACCTGATGAAACTGAGGGAAGGAGGGATTATCTGAGATGGCCAAGCTGCCGCTAGAGGGGATACGGGTGGTTGGCATGACACAGATGTGGGCTGGCCCCACTGCCGAGATGCACCTGGCCGACTGGGGTGCCGAGGTCATCAAGGTGGAGTCACTTCACTACCTGGCTGTGGGCACCAGAGGCCCCGCGCCCAGGCACCCGAAATTTGCCGTGGACTTCGTGAAAGGGGGTTATGCCGCATATCTCAAGGAAGGCTACGACGAGGTTAACGGGAGGCCCTGGAACCGGAGTAGCATGTTCAACGTACATGGGCGAAACAAGCTCTCCTGCACCGTGGATCCCGTGAAGCCCCGAGGCAAGGAGATAATCAAGCAGCTTGTCCAGGTGAGCGATGTATTCATTGAGAGCAATCAGCCCGGTGTCATGGAGAACCTCGGCCTTACCTATGACGTGATACAGGAGTGGAACCCAAAGATCATCATGGTTTCCATGTCAGGCTTCGGTCAAACAGGACCGCTCAAATACTATCGGGCTCTTGGTGCTCACCAGGAGGACTTTCTGGGACATACCTATCTCAGGGGCTACGTTGATCGAGACGTAACCGCGAATTCGGCCATCTATCACGGTGACGAAGCCTCCGGGACTGCTGCCCCCTTCATTATCGTGATGGCCCTCCACCAGCGCAACAAGACCGGGAAGGGAATGTTTATCGATATATCACAGGCAGAGGCTACCATGACCCAGTTGGGTGAGGCGATCTTGGACTACACCATGAACCAGAGGATCACTGAAAGGACAGGCAATCGAGACCTCTATGGAGCCGTCCAGGGCTGTTACCGCTGCCAGGGAGAAGACCGATGGGTCAACATCACCATTCGCAATGATAAGGAATGGGAGGGATTCTGCCGCGCCCTGGGTAACCCGGAATGGACCAGAGAGGAAAGGTTCTCAGATACTCTAAAGCGGTGTCATAATCACGATGAGCTGGACCGACGCATTGAGGAATGGACCAGCCAGCACGACCATTTCAAGGCCATGTACACGTTGCAGAAAGAGGGGGTAGCTGCTGGTCCGGTTGAACACCCGGACGATGCCTATAACGACCCTCAGATGAAGGATAGAGGATTCTTTGAGGAGGTTACCCATTCTGAATGTGGCACACACCGCTATCCCGGGCTGCCCTACAGAATGTCCAAGACCCCTAACCACTTCCGGCGCCCGCCCGTTCGTCTGGGTGAGCATAACGAGTACGTATACAAGGAGATTCTCAAGGTCTCCGACGAGGAGTATGCCGAACTCGAAAGGGAGGGACACATCGGCATGGACCTTGTGCCTGACCTGGAGATCGGCAAGTACAAGGCTGAATAGGTAACGGCATAAGACAGCAGCCGTAGAGGAGACAG
>DAOUTY010000242.1 GCA_030668425.1 Chloroflexota bacterium | reverse complement strand
TCCTTTCGTTGGTCGATTAAAACATACCAACTTTAAGGGTGGAGGGTGATGGCTACAACTGTAATGACTGGTATTCGTTTTCCCTTCTTAGTTATGTCTGGGCCATAATGGAAGAAGACCCTATAAGCTGCCGATGTATCCTGTTGGGCGTATGCTTCCCAGACTTTTTCGCCTTTAAAACCCTGAAGGGAACTGTATTCATGGGTCTGCAAAGAGGGATGGCGCACATTTGTCTCAAGAAAACCTAGGGTCTTTTGTACCTGCTTTAGTACACCTTTCTTTGCTGGGTCGTTTAGTAGTTCCTCATATTGTTGGTCTGCAGTATTCGTATATACTAGCTTACGACGCATCTTTAACGTATTTGGCGAATGAGCCACGACTCTTAGTAAGACCTTGTGCAGATTCCAACAATCCCTGTGTCACTGAGGCTAGAGCTTCGGGATTTTTGAACAGCCATGCTTCGTAGGCAGGTATACTTACTTGGGGGTCTAAAACTATCTGCCCGAGGCCATTTCGGTATATATGGTAGGTAACCCCTTCCTCTACCGTACCATTGGGCAGAACTATGCGCCTCTTGGTATCTGGTTTTACACCATCAGCTACCCTCTGAAAGACTGGATCCTTTATTAATTCCATTACCCCCCCCCATTTCGTAGCTATTATACCACTAGGTGGGATTGTTTGTCAAGTGGGATAATCCCACTTTCCCACTATTGGCTTTTTCATCTTCTTCCCAAATTGACCCACTACCGGATTGCTGATATATGGAGTAACCCTCAGCCCTGCTGGTTGACATTTCAGACCGAATGTGGTTTGTTGGTAGATGCCGGCCATCTGATTGTGGCAAAACGTAAGGCGAAAGGGGGTTAGCAGCGATGGTGAAGCTAGAGGATTTCTTCAATGTGGAGGCCTGCGACAGGTGCGGCGACTGCTTTGTGAAATGCCCGGTTATCCATCTGAGTCAGAACGAGGCACAGCGGGAGATCGGTCGCCTCATCGATGGAGAGGAGAGCAAGGTGGTTCTGGAGCACTGTTCCACCTGCTTCGCCTGTAACAACATCTGCACCAAAGGGGCCAACCCTTATGGGCTCATATTGTTCCGCTGGTTCGAACGCTATCAGAGCAAGGGCGTTCCCGAGAGGGGTGTTATGGCCCTGCCTCTTGCGCCCGATAACTTCTATCAGGTGCTGATGCAAAAGGCGCCCCCTGATGAGCAAAGAGCGCTTCGGGAATGGAATGACCTGTCACGACCGGAGCTGTCCTCAGCCCCGCAGATGCTCCTTGCCGGATGCAACCTCAAGATGATGCCTTACTTTACCTTCAGCTCTCTTTTCGACGACCTCCCCGTTTTCGCTGCTCCGGACCTATGCTGCGGAGAGGTCTATTTCCGGATGGGCATTCTGGATAAGGCAGAAAGCCAGGCACACTACCTTGAGGAGAGGTACCGAGCCCTGAGCCCGAAGAAGGTGGTCTTCTTCTGCCTCGCCGGCTACAACATGATTCAGAATCTATGGCCTGGGTACTTCGGGGTGAGCTTCGATTTTGACAAGGTCTACCTGCTCGACCACCTGTGGCAGAAGATAGAGCGGGGGGATATAAAGATCAGTCATAATGCAAAAGAAAGTGTCACTGTACAGGACCCCTGTCATGCCAGGACTCTGGGACAGCATTACATGGACCTGCCGCGACGTTTGCTTGAGGAGATGGGGTACAGTCTGGTCGAGATGGAGCACAACAGGGAGATGGCGCTGTGCTGTGGCTATGGCAACGGCGCTGCCCGCTACAGCCCTGTGGATATCATCGCGTGGTCGATCAGGAGACTTCGTGAGGCCAGGCAAACGGGCGCGAAGATGCTGGTCACATACTGCACAGTCTGCCTGCTCTACCTCTCTGTGGCGCGGAAGCTCTATCCTATGGCCCCTCCCGTGTACCATGTACTCGACCTGCTGCAAACGGCCATCGGGGAGCAACCGGCAATGCGGCACTCGGAGCGAGCCAACAAGATGATAAAGTACATGACCCTCGGCCTGCCCCGGATGCTTTCGCCCAAGCGGAGCTGGGTCGAACTCTAGGGATAAGTCCGCTCAGCCCTGCCCGGTTAGCACGGATTTTGCCCTGCCCATCTACAGACTATCGACGTATCCCTGTATATAGCTCTCCACCGCTGGTGCGGGCTGGTAGATTCCAAAGTGGCCCTCACACAGTATGTCAGCTTTCAACCCCAGGAGTTTCTGTAGGGACAGCCTGGCCTGTGCCGGGTCCGCACCCCACTCGGGATAGTAGGGGCCGTGGATGTCCTGCCCGAACAACACCCTCTTGTTGTCCGTGTCCAGATATGCCGCGACACTCCCCGGAGTATGGCCTGGAATATGGATCACCTTGAGTTCGTGATTCCCGAAACGCAAAACGTTCTCGGAGCCCTGAAGCATTAGGTCAACATGGCAGGGGGTGTAGCGCACGCCGTAGGCCTCAGCGGCCGTTCCTCTTCCTTCCTCTATGGCAGCGGCATCGAGTTCGTGGGCTATGATCCGGACGCCGTACTCTTTCTGAAAACGGTGGAGCGCGCCGATGTGGTCGATATGGCCGTGGGTTACCAGGATGGCCTTGAGTCTCTTCGGGTCGAGGCCGAGCCACTCTATATTAGACACGAGCTTATCGAAGCTCTTGCCAGCGCCGGAATCGATGAGCACCAGGTCGCCGGCATCAAGCAGGTAGACGCAGCAGTCGTAGGGATGGGAGAGCTCAGCATCGCCAATT
>DAOUTY010000134.1 GCA_030668425.1 Chloroflexota bacterium | reverse complement strand
CTCTGGCGAGTTCAAGAGGAAGCTCACGATCTGGATTTGGAGATCACAGCGCGGTATTCCGAGCAGGAGATTCGGGTGCTCGAGGACTTCGAGGACATTGACTTCGACTTCTGGGAGGGAGGCACCACCGTATCCGGGCATCTGGCAGGTGAAGCGGTTTCAGGTACAGGCTACGCCGAGCTCGTCCGGCCACCTACAAATTTGCCCGAGGACGCCCCTAACCCCTGGGAATAACCAGCAGTGTTCTCAGGGCAGCCCCATCATCTTTACCGTGAACCTGTTTATCGGATTAGCGAGGGTCAGCCCCCCATCCACAACAATAACCTGTCCTGTTATGTAGCCTGCTCCGGGCGAAGCCAGGAAAACCGCCAGCTCAGCGATGTCTTCAGGCTCACCAAACCTCTGTGCCGGTATCTCCTTGTCGAAATCCGGCGCAAAATAGATCAGCATCTCCCCCATGGGGGTTCTTATATGTCCGGGGGCGATGGCGTTAACCGTGATTCCCCGGTGTGCAACCTCAAGCGCCAATGAGGCAGTAAGAGATATTATTGCTCCCTTCGCGGCAGCATAGGCAGTTGCGAAAAACTGGGCTTGGACTCCATCTATCGATGAAATGTTGATTATCCTGTCACCCTCTTTCATGGACCTGAGAACAGCCCTGGAAAAGAAGAACGTACTGTTGCAATGAATCTCAAACATGCTCAGCCATTCCTCCGTTGTCATATCAGCGAGAAAACCGTACCCGGCCGTTCCTGCGCAGTTAACCAGAATGCCAACATTCCCCAACCGTTCTTCTGTTTCCTTGACCGCCTTGCCCACCTGTTTCTCTTTGCGAACATCGCATTTAATCGCCAAAGCCTTGCCGTTTGAATCTCCGATTTCCCGCGCTACCGCTCTGGCACCCTCCAGATTTATATCGGCAACAGACACCATCGCTCCTTCTCTGGCGAGTTGTAGAGCGATCGCCCGGCCAATTCCAGAAGCGGCCCCCGTTACTAACGCAACTCTACCATCTAGTTTTTCCTGCACCATTTCCATGTCCTTTCTTGCAAATTTACCAGCGACAGCCAACGCTTGCCTGGCTGCTCAAAGGGGGGATTAAGACTGCGGCACAGTGATTTCTTAATGCTGTTGAAATCAGCGCCCGCGTATACGCTCGAAATACAAGCTCAGAAATACCGCAGCTATTAGTGCCCCTATACCCACCATCAGCGCGGCACGGGTCAGTCCGAAGGCAAACTCTCCCACCCCAAAGATGAGCACGTAGCCGATGAGGAAATTGACCAGCCCCCAAATCACGTTCACGAGAGGTGATGATTCCCCGACACCGGGCGGCGAGGCGAAGGGGCTTTGAAACCTCTTTCCAGTTATGCCGCTCACGAAATGTGGCACGCCATTGGCCAGGAAGACGCCAGCGAAAAAGTAAGCAAGATAAGCATACCACTCCATGTACTCCTCCATTTCAACTACAAGGCAGCCATCTTGGGGATGGTCGAATCCATCCCGACAGCGCTTGTAGAATTTGCCTGCATTCTACTACCAGATATCTGAGCGGTCAATCATAACACTAATAACAGCGAAGAGC
Organism: Chloroflexota bacterium; assembly: GCA_030668425.1. Taxonomy (GTDB): domain Bacteria; phylum Chloroflexota; class Dehalococcoidia; order SZUA-161; family SZUA-161; genus DAOUTY01. The sequence continues at coordinate 3,706 of DAOUTY010000134.1, read as the reverse complement.
CTTCAACATAATGGATTGCTTTTCGAAACACCTCCTCCTTATAATCTGGATGTAACTTCAATTGACACCCGCCCGTCACTTTGTTAACCTGAACCTGAGGATTGACTAACAAAGCTTCATCTCGCTGCCTGCTTGTTGCACAATCCAAGCGCAGGTCCCGCTGCTCAGCTAAAATCAGATTGGTTCCAGAAGAATCATAGTGACAGAAACTGCAAGCCTGCCATTGTTCCTTTTCTCTGTCTTCGCCATATCGCTGACTGGGGTGATGATGCCGGGCCCTGTCACCGCCGTTACGATCGCCAAGGGATCACAGCGCAAAGAAGCAGGGGCCCTTATCGCCATAGGCCATGGCTTAATCGAACTCCCCGTAATACTGCTCATCTACTTCGGCCTCGCTAGTTACCTGAACCTCACCGGGGTGAAGATTGGCGTAGGCCTGGCAGGTGGATTGGTACTCCTATGGATGGCGCTGAATATACTAAGAAACAGGCCTTCGATCTTCAGCGAGCAAAAAGGGCAGGCCCATAGCTCTATAGTAGCCGGGTTGGCGTTGACTGCTGCCAATCCCTATTTCTTCATATGGTGGGCGACTGTTGGTGCCGCTTTGATCATAAGCGCGCGCGATTTCGGTGGCCCCGGGATAGCTGTTATGGGCGTGACGCACTGGCTCTGCGATCTCGGCTGGCTTTTTCTCATCTCATGGGCGGTATTCAAGTCAAAGCGCTTGTGGACACAAAAGGTAAATACCGTGGTGTTCGGGATATGCTCCGTTATACTGGCAGGATTTGGAGCCTGGTTTATTATCTCCAGCATCAGTCTCGCGGTTTCTGCCTAGTCCCGGCCGTCGCCTAAGAATCGAATGTCGCATGTTTCCAATTTCCGATAGCGACCTCAAAACCAGTAGACGTCCTTTCGTCAACGTGACCCTCATCGTTCTATGCGCTGCTGTCTTCATCTACGAACTCACGATCGGCGAGTCAGGGCGGCTCGTCTTCTTCTACCGGTTTGGCCTCATACCTAATGAAGTGGCCCACGGTACCAACTACGAGTTCCTGATAACACACCCGGGCACCTTCATCGATATCGCTACCCCAATCCCCAACTGGGCAACCATGTTTACCTCAATGTTCATACACGGGGACTGGTTCCACTTCGCAATGAACATGCTCTTCCTCTGGGTCTTCGGAGACAACGTAGAAGACCGGTTTGGCCATTTCAAATATCTGCTCTTCTACCTCGCAGCCGGTGTCGCGGCAGCCGGGCTTCAGATCGCCATAGGCACAACGTCTGAAATTCCAATGATCGGCGCCAGTGGCGCCATCGCCGGGGCGCTGGGGGCTTATCTCCTTCTCTATCCCTTCAGCCGAGTCCGCACAGCCATGCTCATCCTCATATTTCCCTTCTTTGTTCGGATTCCAGCCGTTCTACTGCTCGGCGTCTGGTTCTTTCTCCAGTTCTTCAGCGGCATTGGCTCACTGGCCCCCTCAATGGAAACAGAAGGGGTAGCGTACTGGGCTCACATAGGCGGGTTCCTTTTCGGCATCGCTGTGGTCATTGTCTACAAGCTCGCCACCCGTCAGAGAATCTGGCCAAGAGAGCCCAGAGGAGGGCCTGGGGGAGGTCCAGAGCCGCCTCAATACTGGGGTGACATGCCAGACTAGCACCACCGATTTTATGCGGCACGCCTGGATAGAGGTAAAAATGGCTATCGCGATTCTATTCCGAGAAGAACTGAAAGAATACGATTTTGGGCCAGGCCACTCTTTTAGAGGAGACCGCTACCCCATATTTCACAATTTCCTGCGTGAGTACGTACCCGAGGATGACAATTATCGTATTATCGAAGCAGACTGGGCAAGCGATGAGGATTTACTTCTGATTTGTGAGAGGGATTATATAACATTCACCAAGGAATACTACAAGGCTGCCAATCTGGGGCTGGACTACCCCGGCCCATTCTACCGATTTCACAGCGGAGATAACGCAATTGTAGGCAAACCGGGAAAGCTGGAGGAGGCAGCCAGACTGGTTGTCGGGCAGGCCAAGGCAGCTTGTGATCTGGTCCAGGAGGGCAGATTTGCCAAAGCTGTTTGCATTGGCGGTGGACTGCACCACGCCAAGCCCTCCTACGGAGAAGGATTCTGCCTGTACAACGACGTCGCCTTCTCCGCCAGATACCTGGCACAGAAATACAAGCTGCAGAGGATACTAATTCTGGACACCGACGCCCATGCCGGCAACGGAACATCTGAGTATTTCTATAGCGAGGCCGGCGTTTTGCTAATCGACATCCATCAAGATCCCAGCTTCCTCTACCCCGGGACCGGCTTCGCCGGCCAGATCGGCTCCGGGGATGGCAAAGGTTTCAACATCAACGTGCCGATGCCCATTCACGCTGGTTACGATTCATATAAACTGGTCTTTGAGGAACTGGTCCAGCCAATAGCTAACGAATTCAGGCCTCAGATCATCATAAGGAACGGCGGCTCTGACCCTCACTTCAGCGATGGTCTGACCAATTTAGGATTACCGGTGGAAGGCTTCAGAATGATCGGGGAGAAGGTAAGGGAAATCGCAGAGATCTGCCAGGGCAAAGCTATTGATCTCATCGCATCCGGCTACAATAGAGACGTCCTGCCATATGCATGGCTGGCCTTAATCTCCGGCTTTGCAGGCTGGAGAACACCGGTTTACGAGCCACAGGAAATTCCGCAGAGGTTCAGCCAAGACTCCTCCTTCGCCGAGACCAAAATGGTTATCGAGGAGGTCAAGAGACACCTCACAGACTACTGGAGGTGTTTGAGATAGCATCATAAGGGAGGAAAGAATTGCTTTACCGGTTTAGAGACAGGGAGCCGAAATTCGGGAAAGATACCTATGTAAGCGAACACGCTTTGCTGATCGGGGATGTGAGAATAGGTGACGAGTGTTATATCGGTCACGGGGCAATCTTGAGAGGAGACTACGGGGCCATAGAGATTGGCTCAGGCACCGCCGTAGAAGAGGGCGTAGTTATGCACGCTCCCCCAGGTGAAGTATGCCGAGTCGGAGAAAAGGTCACCATCGGCCATGGAGCCGTAATACATTCCAAGTCAATCGGAGATTACGCTGTAATTGGCATGGGAGCGGTGTTGAGTATACTTTCGGAGGTTGGCGAAGAAAGCATCGTTGCCGAAGGCTCCACCGTAAAGATGCAACAGGTAATCCCGTCCGGCGTAGTTGTCAGCGGCACTCCCGCCAAGGTGGTAAAGAAGGTCACAGAGGAAAACAAGACGTTCTGGAGATGGGGAAAGCAGCTCTACATCGACCTTGCCAAGGAGTACATCCAGAATGGGATGCACAGGGTGGACTCTTAATACTCGCCGGCATCGCAACTGAGCTCTCTGCGGTGCGCGAGCACACTATTGCCTCGCTGCGAGATAGGATCAACTGTACCCATCCCTAATATCTCACCACCACCGCCCCCTGTCCTGGTAGGTCCTGATAAACCTCTCTATGGAGCGGTCATAGGTCTTCTCTACATCGTCAGGGAAAAGACATGCGGGTAGCTCACCAGACCGCCAGTGGTATGCAAGGCACTCGCAGCAAACGCCCTTCCTGCTGCACGGCTCGTATGTACAGTTGCACCTCGCCTTGTTTTCCTCAATACTGCACTCCTTCATACACTGTCTCCTTCCAGATAGTAGCCGCAGTTGCGATTCCCGTG
>DAOUTY010000018.1 GCA_030668425.1 Chloroflexota bacterium | reverse complement strand
ACGCCGGGGGCATGAGCCCCCGTGGGGGGATACCAGCCTTGTGAACCGTTTCCCAATCCCCTATAATTTAGCCAAAGCGCAAACGAAGTGTGATTCCGTGGTGAGTTGATGAACAAGGCTGATACGAGCAGACGCCTGCCCCTGGTGGAGGAGATCCATAATCCACCTACTGCTCCTCAGGCTTTTGAGCGATTCAGGGACAAGCCCTTCAGCTTCTTCCTCGACAGCGGGATGGACCCCCAGAGGCTGGGGCGGTACTCCTTCATGGGCAGCGACCCCTTTCTGGTAATGAGAAGCCGCGGGAGCGAGATCACGCTTCTCAGCCCCGAAGGTAATAAGGTCGTCTTCGGCAATCCCTTCGATGTGCTGGGTGAACTGCTCCACGAATACAGGCTTGATGAAAACCCCTCTGCGCTACCCTTCATCGGGGGAGCGGTGGGCTACCTGAGCTATGACCTGGGCCATTTCATCGAGAAGCTGCCCTCCACAGCGGTGGATGACCTGCAGCTACCCGAGTGCTATCTCGCTTTCTACGACGCGGTGATTGCCTTCGACCACCTCGAGGGCCGGGCCTATGTTGCTGCCACCGGCTTCCCTGACAAGGGGAGTGCCCGGCATGCCAGGGCCGAGGTTCGCCTCGAAGAACTGCGGCGCACCCTGGCCGAAGCACCCCGCCTGGAGGATCATGAAGGCGCACACTTCGACCAGCCCGTCGAAAGCCCTATCGGCCTGCGCTCCAACTTCACCCACGAGGGCTACGTCGAGGCGGTGGAGGCCGTCAGGGAATACATCAGAGCCGGTGATATCTTCCAGGCTAATATCTCCCAGCGTTTCGAGTCCGATATGCCCCTCCCCCCATACGATCTCTACCGCCGGCTGCGGCGTATCAACCCCGCGCCCTTCGCCAGCTACCTCAACTTCGACGGCGTGACCGTGGTCAGCGCCTCCCCGGAGAGATTTCTGCGCGTTCGCGGCGACCTGGTAGAGACCCGCCCCGTAAAGGGTACCAGGCCCCGCGGCAAGGACCCGGCATCAGATGAGGCGCTGGCTAGGGAGCTGGTGCGCAGCATCAAGGACCAGGCGGAGCACGTAATGATCGTTGACCTGGAGAGGAACGATCTGGGGCGTGTTTGCCGCTACGGGACAGTGAAGGTCAGCGAACTGGCAGCCCTGGAGAAGTACGCCACCGTGTTCCACCTCACCTCAACCGTTGAGGGACGGCTTCGCCCCGGCAAGGGGATCATCGACTTGCTCAAGGCCACGTTCCCCGGCGGCTCTATTACCGGCGCGCCCAAGGTGAGGGCTATGGAGATCATCGACGAGCTTGAGCCCACCAGGAGAAGCGTCTACACTGGCTCCATCGGCTACCTGGGCTTCGACGGGGGGCTCGACCTCAATATCGTCATCCGCACCATCCTGGTCAAGGAAGGCAGGGCCTATTTTCAGGTAGGTGGGGCGGTGGTCTACGATTCCGACCCCGAGGGGGAGTATATCGAAACGCTGGACAAGGCCAAGGCCCTGATCCACGCCTTGAGCATGGTTCCAGAGCTGGTGACGGAGGGCAAAAGATGATTCTGCTCATAGATAACTACGACTCCTTTGTATACAACCTGGCGCAGTACATTGGCGAGCTGGGCTGGGAACCAGTGGTCCACCGCAACGACGCCATCGGTCTGGAGGAGATAGAGAAACTGTCCCCGAGCCATATTGTTATCTCTCCAGGCCCCTGCACCCCGCTGGAGGCCGGTATCTCCAACGATGTGGTGCGTCACTTCAGCGGCAAGATTCCCATCCTCGGCGTCTGTCTCGGGCATCAAAGCATTGGTTATGTCAATGGCGGTGTCATCGGCAGAGCGGCTCTCCCCGTGCACGGCAAGACTTCCTACGTACACCACGATGGCAGAACCATCTACAGCGGCCTGCCCAACCCCTTCCCCGGGGGACGCTACCACTCGTTGCTCATCGAGCCGGACACCTTCTCCGATTGCCTGGAGGTCTCAGCGTGGACGGAAGACGGGGTGATTATGGGAGTTCGTCATAAGGAGTACGTGGTGGAGGGAATCCAGTTCCACCCTGAATCAATCCTGACCGATGTCGGCCACGATGTACTGAGGAGGTTTCTCAGCTTCTCTGAACCGCTATGGAGCAACTAGTATACCTGAACGGCACCCTGCTCCCCCGAGGCCAGGCCGTAATCTCCCCTTTCGACCACGGCTTCCTCTACGGCTACAGCCTTTTTGAAACCATGCGCGCCTACTCTGGGCATATCTTTCGCTTGCAGCAGCACCTCGACCGCCTCACATGCTCAGCGAACTTCCTCAGCCTGCCTTTGGACCACTTCGACCTAGAAAAAGCCTGCTACGATACGCTGACGGCCAATAATCTTGAGGATGCCCGCATCAGGCTGACCGTCTCGATAGGAGAAGGGGAAAGCGCCCCCGACCCCCCACCACACCCCAGGCCTACCGTGCTCATCTCAGCTTCAGACTACACCCCTCCTTCTCCCGAGACATACCGAAGCGGCTTCAAAACAATCGTGTCCTCGATACGACAGAACAGCCAGTCTCCCCTTTCCCGCTTGAAATCGGCCAACTACCTGAACAACCTCCTCGCAAGGAAGGAGGCCAGGGCAGCAGGAGCCGACGAAGCCCTGCTGCTCAACGAGCGCGGCTCTCTCTGCGAGGGAAGTACCAGCAACGTGTTTCTGGTAAAGGGGCATGCCCTTATCACCCCAAATGAAGAGTGCGGCTGCTTGCCCGGCGTTACCCGTCAGGCTGTGATAGAGCTGGCTGCAGAAATCGGTATACCTGTTGCACAGCGAGAGGTTCAGCTAGAGGAGCTTTTACAAGCCGACGAAGCCTTCATCACCAACTCCCTGCTGGAGCTTATGCCCCTCAGAGAGGTCGATGGCAAGCACATCGGTGGGCAGAGTGAAAAAGGGGAAACGGGCGAGGTAACCGAGAGACTGATGATTATCTATAGAGAACTGGTGGCAGGGGAACCAGATCGTCTGCCGTAGGTCAGAAAATCTCTTACCTGCTCCCAGATTATCTCTCCGACCTGCACTTCGGGAAGCTCAGCATTGATCACCACCCACTTTTCGGGTGCAGCAATAGCTATCTCCATATAACCGTCCCGCACCTTCTGATGGAAGATGAACTCCTCGCGCTCGAAGGCATCCCACTTACGCTTCTTGCGCGACAGTCCCTCTTCTGCATCCAGGTCCATCAGAAACACCAAATCAGGCGCCAGGCCGTCGGTAACAAAGTTATTCAAGGATTCGAGTAAGCCCAAATCCATCCCCCGTCCGTGGCCTTGATAGGCGATTGTGGAGGCGGCAAAGCGGTCACATACTACAATGCTACCCTTCTCTAAAGCGGGTCGGATGACCTTTGTAACCAGTTGGCTTCGTGAAGCGAGAAAGAGAAGCAGCTCGGCAGGTATGGTAACATCTCTGCCCCACTTGACCCAGCGACGCAGCTTTTCGCCGAGATCGGTGCCGCCCGGCTCGTGGGTGTACACCACGTTGTAGCCAACCTTTCGGAGCCGGCTATACAACGCGCTTGCCTGTGTAGACTTCCCGCTACCCTCCCCACCCTCGAAGACGATGAATACGGGATCTGCCATTTTAACACCCAACTATGAAATAATAACGGGGCACCCTCGTGTGTGCCCGTAATACTATGGTCTCAGCCGCTGTCTGTCAAGACTCTGGAGGGAGATTCTTACCCTTAGATGTTCCCCGATAGGACCCAGCCTAGGCTTACATCTCAACGCAGCGAATGCAGGTTTATACAGGCTCCAGTCCCCGTCTAGCCTCACCATCGCCCGCGGAAATGCGTACGCGGCGCCGCGGCGCCTTCCCTGTGCTCCTGGTGATCAGGTCATATTTCTCCGCCAGTTGATGCTGCAGGCGGCGGATGAAGGCATTCTGCGGGCTCAGTTCCATCGCTTGCCCTGTGCGCTGAATCTCCTCGATGGCCTGCTCTGCTTCCATAAGAGCCACGGCCACAGAGTCTGAGTGCTCTTCAACCCGATAGATATTGGCCAGACCCTGTTCCATTTGGGATGTCTTATCGCTCCTAATGACATAGATGGGGGTTCCCCTGAGTTCGGCATCTCTGAGGACCTGTGACTTTCTGCGGTAATGGCTCTTCGAGGTCATCAGCAGATCGGCTTCCTTGAGGTCGCTGACAATATTTACGTGTAATCTCATCCTCTTGATGCTCTCTTCCAGCCGGACCCGGCTGATGCCGAACGGCAGGATGTTTTTGGGCTCATCCCCCCGGGTTTGTTTCCTGGTTACATCTGGCTCCGGGGGGGCGTAGGGCAGCGCCTTTTCGCTTTTCACCTCCCCGTTTTCGAACCAGCGTACCTCTAACGGGATAAGGTGTCCTCTCAAGGTAGCATCGACCACAGCAGCGACATCCGGATGAATGGCGACCCGCTCCCAGCTTTGAATCTCCACCACCACATCGAAGGTCGGTGGTGCCTTGCGCTCCAGGATCGACTTCTGAGTCCCCCGACGCCTCGCCTCCTCGTCGCCCAGGGTCACCGTCTGGATACCGCCGATGAGGTCGGAAAGAGTAGGGTTCATCATCAGGTTGTCCAGAGTATTGCCGTGCGCAGTACCGACAAGCTGCACCCCCCGTTCCGCAATAGTGCGCGACGCCAGAGCCTCAAGCTCAGTGCCGATCTCATCGATCACTATCACCTCGGGCATGTGATTCTCCACCGCCTCGATCATAACCGCATGCTGCCTGAGAGGAGTGGAGACCTGCATTCTCCGCGCACGTCCTATCGCAGGGTGAGGGATATCGCCGTCACCGCCAATCTCATTTGATGTATCGACTATTATCACCCTCTTACCAAGGTCGTCAGCAAGAACACGGGCCACCTCGCGCAGCATGGTCGTCTTGCCCACCCCGGGCCGCCCCAGGAGAAGAATGCTCTGTCCCGACTCAACCAAATCCCTTATTAGAGTGATGATACCAAAGACCGCTCTCCCAACCCGACAGGAGAGCCCTACGATGCGCCCCTCGCGATTGCGAATAGCCGAGATGCGATGAAGAGTTCGTTCGATGCCAGCGCGATTGTCATCGCCGAAGGCGCCTATGTGACGCACCACGTAATCTATGTCCTCAGCGGTCACCTCTTTGGAGCTTAGAACCATATCCCTGTTCAAGTAGCGCGCCTCGGGCTGCCGCCCCAGGTCCATGACCACCTCCATGAACTCGCCGCGGGCATCTGTCTGGCTCAGCGGTTCGGAGATGTGTGGAGGCAGTACATCGAGAAGCGCATCCAGGTCATCAGTAATCACTTTCTGCATGATCTGCAACCACCCCCTAGGCTGACAAGGGCACAAGCTGCGGTTCACGAACCCGGGCTACGAGTTCCTTGCTCAAACAGTAGTACTCCGCCACTTGATGAAAATCCTGCTCTTCGAGAATACTCCGCAACTGTGGCTGAAATTCTGGCACAAGGCAGTATACAGGACTTCTTCCGCCCAGAACAGCCAAGCAGTAATCCACCAGAAGACTCACATCAGTTGATCCCGGACCAGCCACTATATCGAATTGCCTTGCCTTGCCATCAGCCCGGATTCGTAACCAAGCGGTAACTTCGCCTCCGTCTTCAAGAACTAACTCTCTAACCGCGCCTCTATCCCTGCCCTGGCACCATTCATCAAAGGTCATCCCCTCCACGCTCCGAACCTGAAGGGGCGCAGCGGCGGTATATAGCCGAAACAGCCTATACTCGTCAGCGCTGGACTTGGGCCTCAGGGCAACCGAGGGCTCTGGTGACTCTGCCTGCTTCTGCCCTCCCAGATGGTAGAGGGATTCGGTGAGGTAATGGCTGAAGCCAGCCTGTTTTGCCGTGTCAACCGCGGGGCTGCTGGAGTGGAGACGCAGGAAAAGCCGTCCCGCCCAGGCCGCCCCATCCGCAGAGCCCAACCCCTCCAGCAAGTCGAGACTGCATCCCTCATAACCCGGGGCTAGAAGGAGCCGCTCTATCTCCCACGCGCTGGGCCCACGGCAGCTCCGAAGACAGGCCAAGCCCCGAATAGCCCCACGTTGGAAACAGACGAAGCTACGCCCCGTGTCACCTGAAACCAGGCAGTCTTTTAGCAGAGGAAAGAGTAACGCTAGTTCCCAACCCCTATCGTTAAGCCTGCCTCGCACCCTTGCCTCGTCACTTGGGGACTTTCCCAAGAACAAAAGCAACGTAGCGACGTCACCCAGACGAAGGGAACGAATCATCACATCTATGCCGCCTTTGCTTTGAGCTTATCGTCGACGATGGTCAAGAAGTACTCGTGGAAGCGAAGGTCAGTAGTAAGCTCAGGGTGAAAGGCAGTGGCCACCAGGTTATTCTCCCTGGCAGCAACGGGTGTCCCATCGGGCAGACTCGCGAGGATCTCCACGCTACCCCCTACCCTCTCGATCAAAGGGGCGCGAATAAAGACGGCGTGGAACGGATGCTGGCCCAGCACCGGAACCTCGAGGTCAGCTTCAAAGCTGTCCACCTGACGGCCAAAGGCATTACGCCTCACCTCGATATCCATAGCACCCAGGGGCTGCAGATCCATGCCGGAAACCTTTCTCGCCAGCAGAACCATGCCGGCACAAGTACCGAAAACCGGTACCCCCTCGGCAATAAGCCTATTCAACTCGTCCTCGAGGTGGTACTCCTTCATCAGCTTGCCGATAGTAGTGCTCTCGCCTCCAGGTATCACCAGACCGCCAAGCCCCTTGAGTTCCTTGGGCAAGCGTACGGGGAACGCCCCCGCCCCCAACCTGTGCAGAGCAGCTATATGTTCCAAAAAGCCACCCTGCAACGCCAGAACGCCGACCTTCTTCATCGGGCTTCTCTACCACCCCCTGTGGGCCAGCAACTCTTCCTCTGGGATCGCCCTTACATCCAGTCCGGGCATAGCCGCCCCCAACCCCTTGGAGACCTGGGCGATAACCCCCGCGTCTCTGTAGTGGGTCGTAGCTTTAACGATAGCTTTGGCCATGGATTCAGGATCAGTGGACTTGAATATGCCGGAACCGACAAAGACGCCGTCAGCCCCGAGTTGCATCATCAGCGCAGCATCGGCAGGAGTGGCCACGCCACCGGCAGCGAAGTTAACCACCGGCATCTTTCCGGTACGATGTACCTCCTGCACCAACTCGAAAGGAGCGCCCAGAGCCTTCGCCTCAGACATCAACTCATCGGCGGGCATGCTCTGCAGCTTCCTGATACCATGCATCACTGCTCTCATATGCCTCACTGCTTCGACAATGTTGCCTGTCCCCGCCTCCCCCTTGGTCCGAATCATTGCCGCCCCCTCACCGAGCCTGCGTAGCGCCTCTCCGAGGTCGCGACAGCCACAGACGAACGGAACCTTGAACTCATGCTTATATATGTGATGGGCCTCATCGGCGGGGGTAAGGACCTCTGACTCATCGATATAGTCCACCCCCAGTTCCTCTAGCACCTGGGCCTCGACGAAGTGTCCGATCCTGCACTTGGCCATAACCGGTATGCTCACTGTCTCCATGATGGCCAAGATAACCGTCGGGTCTGCCATCCGTGCCACGCCCCCGGAGGCGCGAATATCCGCAGGAACCCTCTCCAGCGCCATAACCGCGCACGCCCCCGCCTCCTCGGCTATCTTGGCATGTTCCGGGGTGGTCACGTCCATAATCACGCCGCCCTTCAACATCTGGGCGAGCCCTGTTTTAACCGTCCATGTGCCCTTCTCCATCCTACCTCCTTCACCTCCGAAGCCGAAAAAGGCCTGCTTCTGTTATGATCTTATATTCTACACTCGCCCCTCTTACTTGGCAAGCGTGCTCATGCCTCTGTCTCCAAGCGGCCCCGACTTACCTCGAGCAGGCGATCTCGCTCGATAACTCCAACTATCTCACCGCCGCATACTACCAGTAACAAGCCGCTGCTCCCCTTCTCCATTTTCTCCAGTACGGTGAGTCCATCCTCATCAGGATGAATCACGCCGATCTTCTCCATAGAGACCATAACCTCGGCTACCGACGTTGTGTTCCATAGACGCTTCGGGACAAGCTTTGTATCTTGCCGCGCGATGATTCCCCTGACCTTGCCCCCCTCACTGACAAACAGACATCGATGCCCCGCAAGCCGGTATTGGTGGTTCGCCACCGCCTCCAGGGTCATCTCTGCAGGCACTTCCTGGCAGTCGCTGGTCATCAGGTCGCGGGCGGTGAAGCCCCGCAGTCCCTCACGCAGCTTCGCCTGTCGATAGCTCGCCCTGGCGGCAAGGCAAAGGAATCCCCCTATGAAAGCTAGCCAGAGGCCACTGAACCAATAGACAAGGCTCCCTATCGCCACCCCAACCAGGATGAGCAAGCAGCCGAACGCCTGCCCGGTGAGAGTGGCAACACGGGTCGCTCCCCAGTAGTTTCCGCTGCGCCACCAGACGATGGAACGCAGCACCCTGCCCCCGTCCAAGGGGAATCCGGGCAACATATTGAACACGGCCAGCGCCAGATTAATCCAGCAAAGGTAAAATCCCATGGCAGCCACTGGTTCATAGGTGTTCTCGCCCAGCAGCCAAATGAGGGCAAAGAGACCGGCTAGCGCTACGCTTGAGAGAGGCCCCGCAACCGCCATGAAGAACTCGGCGCCGGGGCTAGACGCTTCCCTCGCTATCCGGGCTGCGCCACCGAAGATAAACAGGGTTATGCTCCTCACCTCGATACCCTTCTTGAGAGCAACGAAGCTGTGTGCCAGCTCATGGAATATCAACGAGGCGAAGAATAGGAAGCTGGTGCAAAGCCCGACAATCCAGCAGGCCAGCGTAGACCAATTAGGATACAGTTCCGGGAAAACATACTGCGCAAGGGTGGCCGTTATCAGGAAGAAGATTATGAACCAGGAATAATTTATCCCTATTGGAATGCCCATAATCTTGCCCAGATGAATAGAACTCTTCATCGGCTTTCCGCCAGCAATCTATCATGACGATTGAAAGCGTCACCACTGAGGATGAAAATGGTAGACCCGTGAATGCTTGAGACAAGCGGTGGGTTTCGCTGCACCATGCATATCCTGCCAACTGAATTTCATTGGCGCAGGTTGGCCGACCTACCCTCTCGAAACTGCCAACCTGTAGTTTCGCAACAATGACAATTCTAATACCTATTTGCAGATAAAACCAGGCATGAGCTAGGCTAACAGGGGTAGCTAGGAGGGTGAGAATCCGGGGGAGCGAACAGCCCTAAACGTCCAGATTCTTCACCTGCAGGGCATGGGCCAGGATGAAGGCTTTCCTGGGGGGAACCTCCTCCCCCATCAGCGTCTGGATGATCTCATGAACTCTCACCACATCATCGATCTCGACCTGCATCATAACTCGTTTTTCGGGGTCCATAGTGGTATCCCAGAGCTGCTGCGGGTTCATCTCCCCCAGCCCTTTGTAGCGCTGGACATCCATTCCCTTCCCTTCCTTCTTCGCCAGCAGGGCATCCTTTTCCTTATCGGTATAAACCCAGTGTTGCTCCTTCCCTCTCTTAATGCGGTAAAGAGGAGGTTGAGCTATATAAAGGTGCCCGTTTTCAATGAGCTGCACCATGTAGCGATAGAAAAAGGTAAGCAGAAGGGTCCGTATATGGGCGCCATCCACGTCGGCATCCGTCATAATGATCACGCGATGGTAACGCAGCTTGGATACGTCGAACTCCGCGCCATTGCCCGCCCCTATAGCGGTGATCAGAGCGCGGATCTCCTCGTGAGACAGCATTTTCTCGGGGCGCGCCTTCTCCACGTTCAGTATCTTGCCCTTCAGCGGCAGTATAGCCTGAAAGCGCCGGTCACGCCCCTGCTTCGCAGAGCCACCGGCGGAGTCACCCTCAACGATGTACAACTCACACTCCGCAGGGTCCTTCTCCGAGCAGTCGGCCAGCTTGCCCGGGAGGGTAGCTGTATCATAGAGCCCTTTTCTGGTAACCAGATCGCGAGCCTTGCGCGCTGCCTCACGGGCCCGGGCAGACATGAGACACTTCTCGATAGTCCTCTTCCCCTCACTGGGGTTTTCCTCAAGGTGAAACGCCAGGCCCTCAGCGAACACCGATTCCACCTGGCCCTTGACCTCCAGGTTGCCCAGCCTGGTTTTGGTCTGCCCCTCAAACTGAGGATCGGTAATCTTAACGCTGATTATCGCTATCAACCCCTCCCTGACATCCTCGCCCGTAAGGTTGGCCTCGTTCTCCTTGAGCAGCTTGTACTTGCGGGCATAGTCATTGAGAACCCGTGTTAGCCCCGAGCGAAAGCCGGTGAGGTGGGTGCCCCCGTCCGGGGTATTGACGCAGTTAGCAAAGCTCAAGGCGGACTCAGTGAAGCCATCGTTATACTGAAGGGCAACCTCCACCGAAGTGCTGTTGACCATCTTGGAGATATAGACCGGCATTGGTTGCAGTACAACCCTCTTGCGGTTAAGATGGCGGACAAAACTGACGATACCGCCCTCAAAATAGAATGTCTTCTCCTCCCCGGTGCGCTCATCCTTGAACCAGATTTCCACCCCTTTATTCAAATACGCCATCTCGCGGAAGGATTGGGCCAGGGAATCGAAGCTATAGTCGATCTCCTCAAAAATCTGGTCATCGGCGAGAAAGCTTATGAGCGTGCCGTTGCCTTCGGCTTCACCGACCTTCTCCAACGGAGCCTTGGGTACGCCGCGCTCATACTCTTGATGGTAGACCTTGCCATCCCGCTTAACATCAACACTGGCCCAGGCAGAGAGGGCGTTCACCACCGAGCCCCCGACGCCGTGCAATCCCCCTGAGACCCTGTAGCTGCTGCCGCCGAATTTCCCCCCCGCATGCAGGGTTGTCATCACAGTTTCCACAGCCGAAACCTTCGTGGTGGGGTGGATCCCTACAGGTATGCCCCGCCCGTTGTCGGCGACGCTGACCACGTTGTTCTCATGGATAGTGACCTCGATTTTATCGCAGAAGCCTGCCATAGCCTCATCGATGCTATTGTCCACGATCTCGTTAACAAGGTGATGAAGCCCCCGCCGGTCGGTGCTGCCTATATACATGCTGGGGCGCAGACGCACTGCTTCGATGCCCCCAAGCACCTGGATATCCTTGGCCGTATATCTGAAGTTATTCTCTTTCATCAGTCTCCCTGTTTCAAATCATGGCTTCTACTAACATAGCTTCAATGGCGCTATCGCGGCGGAAGCAGGTTTCAACGAATAATGTGTAATAAGAGTAGTGACGTGGGGCACGGGAGGGAAAGAACTGGCGGGGATTATGAGGCCGTTATCGAGGATGGTATTGAAGAGGTTAGTACAGACTGGAGTCTCAGTAGGCTGCATACTCTATTCTATCATATTCTCGCGCCGATGTGAACTCAATTTGCCTACTTTTTCCCAAATTCCGGTGGATATTCGGTTGCAGAAATGCCAAGTTCCGCAGACACAGTTATTAAGTGCCTTTTCCAGGCCCTGCTTCTTTCCGTAGATCTCCCTCTGGATTCCTGCTCCCTGCTTTCGCAGGCACAAGCTTCGCAGAGCCTGCCCCATGCTTGACAGGGGGAATGACAGCAGTAGGGTGGGTGGAGTGCAAACAGAACCCACCGATGGCGAAGCCCCCGGCCTTATACCAGAGACACCTCTCCCGACTCGTCGGCAGTCAATATGGCGGAGAAGTCGTAACCCCCTCGCCTGATCTCGTCCGCCCCACCCTGCTGTCGGTCAAGGAGGACCACGACCTTTACCACGCGGCAGCCCTCGGCCTCCACTGTCTCTATCGCCCGTAGCACCGAACCCCCGGTGGTGATAACATCGTCAACTATGGCTACCCGGGCCCCCGCTTTCAGCGGCCCCTCGATGCGCTTCTGCGTCCCGTGTCCCTTGACCTCACCCCTGACGATGAAAGCAGGGATTGGCTTGCCCTCCAGATGGCTGACCACGGCCACAGCGGCTACCATCGGATCCGCCCCCAGAGTCATTCCCCCTACTGCCTCCGCCCCTGCTTCTACCAGCATACGGAAGATTCTCCTCCCAATCAGATACGCGCCCTCCGGCCACAGGGTTATCATCCTGCCATCAAAATAGTAAGAGGTCTTGAGCCCCGACGAGAGCGTGAAATCGCCATGTAGGATCGCATGTTCCTTGAAGATTTCAAGCAGCCTTTCATCGTTATCCGTGGTCAATTCTCGCTCCTTCCTTCCACATAAAGCCTGTTCGCTGCAATGTACGTTTCGACCACCTCGGGAACCAGGTATTTTATGGAAATACGTTGAGCAACCCGCCTTCTGATATCGGTGGCGCTGATGTCGATCTGAGGCACGTCAACTATCATGATACGCTCGGAGGCCCCTGGGATGGCAGAGTCCAACGAGCGCAAATCGAATCCACCATGGCCCGGCCTCCTCACGGCCACCACCTGACACATTTCAACCAGGCGCTTGGGTTCCTTCCACAGGTGAAGCTCCGCCAGGGCGTCAAAACCCACGATGAAATAGATTTTGGCTCCAGCGCCCAGCCCTGCCCTCATCTCAATTATGGTATCAATGCTATAAGTGGGCTCCGCGTTTTCCAGTTCAATAGTCGACACGTTGAGATAGGGGTCTGAGGCAGTGGCAAGTATAACCATCTCCAGCCTGTGTTCAACCGCACTGATGTCCTTTTCCCCTTTGAGCCAGGGCTGCCCGGCAGGCATAAAGAGCACCTCTTGAAGCCCCAGCTTCTGCCTTACTTCCTCAGCTATAATCAGATGTCCCAGATGGACAGGGTCAAAAGTTCCCCCCAAGACTCCGACCCTGTATTCAGTCATGCTTCCCCCGACCGCGAGCAGCCTTCCCGGAAGATAAAGGGCGTGGCCGAAACACCTTGAACTCTGCCCCTTCTTTTTCCTCCGAGGGCACAGAAGGAACACCGCCGTCCTGCGAAACTAGCTCAAGAGTCTTCTTGATAAGCACCTCAACCCCCTCCCCTGTCGCTGCTGAGATAAAGTAGACGGGAACCCCGATTTTCTTGAACTCTCTCCTATGCTGAGGCAAACGTTCTCTAACCTCAGGCAGGTCGATCTTGTTCACAGCGATGATTCGCGGCTTATTCTTCAGGCCAGATCCATACGCCACCAGCTCCTCCTCAATGCTCCGCAGGTCAGCAAGTACGCTTACAGAGCTGCCGTCAATGAGATGGATGAGAACCCTGGTGCGCTCAATATGACGCAGGAAATCCAAGCCTAACCCTAATCCTCGATGAGCACCCTCGATGATCCCGGGAATGTCGGCGATCACAAAGCTTTGGTATCCTACCTCCACAACACCGAGAACCGGCTCAAGAGTAGTAAAGGGGTAGTCTGCAACCTTTGGCCTCGCTCGGGAGACCCAGCTCACCAGAGTTGACTTGCCCGCATTAGGGTGGCCAGCGACGCCAACATCTGCAATCAGCTTGAGATCGAGGAGTAGCGAGGCTTCCTCACCAGAGCCTCCGTCCTTTGCCTCACGTGGAGCTTGTTTGGTCGGTGAAGCAAAGTGCACGTTGCCCAGACCCCCTCTGCCCCCTCTGGCAACCAATTCCTTTTGTCCGTGTTCCACTACATCTGCGACCAAGTCTTCTCCCCCATCCTCCTGGACGAGCCGAACCAAAGTTCCCAATGGAACCTTGATATAAATATCGTCTCCCTTCTTTCCATGCATGTTCTTGCCTTTTCCGTGGGCTCCGCGACCCGCCCTGAAGAGCTTTCGATATCTAAACTCTCTCAGCGTAGATACGCTCTCATCCCCAACCATGTAGATGCTTCCACCATCGCCACCATCACCTCCATCAGGGCCCCCGAACGGCACATACTTCTCCCTCCGGAAGCTGACTATCCCATTACCACCATCGCCACCCTTTACATAAAGCTTAACACGGTCTATCAATTATCAACCCTTTGGTGAAGATTAGTTTACTATAGATAATTATAACCTACATGGAGAGGATAAGGAAAACAAGTAATAATAAGTATGTGGGAAGTGTGGAAACTGTGTTTCTCACCATTGGTGGATTTGGTGGGATGATTGGGGAGAAATGGGGAGAATTGTGGAATCATCTGACGATCATTGAAGGAGAATGAGAAAAGACTGTCTTAAAAAAAGAAGACATAATGAAAGAGGGGTTATCCACAAACAACGATGGTTATCCACGGAAAACGAGGGGTTATCCACGATTTTATGTCACCTGGCATTATGTCAATTGCCTCAAACCTAGTCTGCTTTGGAGTAGAGCCGTTCTCTGATCTCAAGGAGGTCGCGGAGCAATACAGGGTCTGTGTTGAGATCATTATT
>DAOUTY010000249.1 GCA_030668425.1 Chloroflexota bacterium | reverse complement strand
TCGTACTTCTGGGTGGCTTCTTTCGCTTCCAGTCTGCAGTTCCTACTGTAGATGAAAGCTCACTCCAGTTCTATAACGACAGGGGCGTAGTGCAAATAAGGGGGCTGGTCGCCGCCGACCCCGAGCCTGCAAATGGCATTGTAGCTCTCCACCTCGAAGCCAGTGAAATAAGTGTAGGGGAGGAATGGAAAGAGGTCTCTGGGACGGTCCTGGTCTATGTGCCCGAGTTATCCCCTCCCGGCTCTCTGCCTTCCCAGGTATCGCGTGATTCCCCCTATTATCGATATGGAGACCTGCTCCAGATCGATGGTGAGTTGAAAACCCCTCCCGAGTTCGAGGACTTCGACTGGCGAGAGTACCTCGCCCGTAAAGGCATACACTCGCTAATCAACTATCCTGATCATATGGAGCTTCTTGCCACCGGGCAGGGCTTCAAGCCCCAGGAGTGGATATACCAGCTAAGAGACCGGATGTCTCAATCGCTGGAGGGTGCTCTCCACGAGCCACAGGCGTCGCTGGCACAGGCTGTTCTCCTCGGTGAGCGAAGTGCTATCCCGGATGAACTGAGGGATTCCCTTTCACAAGCGGGGACGGCGCATATTCTCGCCATATCAGGGCTTCATATATTTATAGTTTGCGGGTTCGTGTTCAGCCTTGTTGTAGCAGTCTTCGGCAGAGCGCGCCCGTTATACTTATACTTCTGGCTGCCCCTCTTAGCTACCTGGGGCTATATTCTGCTCAGCGGGGCGCAGATATCAGCAGTGCGCGCTGCCATCATGGTCAGCCTGTGGCTGCTTGCCTATTGTATCGGCAGACCACGCAGTGCCTTGCCCTGGCTGCTCTTTGCCGCCGCACTCATGATAGGGTTTACCCCCTCCATTTCGGGGAGTGTGTCCTTTCAAATGAGCTTCGCTGCCATGGTGGGGATATTAATACTGAGTCCGCACTTTCAGTCCTGGGGCAGGAGGGTTTTCAGGATCGCTGATGGGCGTAGAACGGCGTTAGGCTTTGTTGTCGATAGCCTTTCGTTCACACTGGGCGCTGTCCTGGCCATCATGCCTATCATTGCCTACTATTTCCATCAAATCTCTCTGGTGACTCTCCCTGCGAACCTCTTCGCTCTGCCGGCGTTGCCGGGCGCCATTGGCACTGCTGCCCTTGTTGGGATAATTGGGCTCTTTGCGCCGCCGCTGGCTCAGGTCTTGGGATGGGTCGCCTGGATTTTCATCAGTTATATAATAGAGGTTACCGAGTTCTTCTCGTCCCTCCCCTTTGCCTCCGTTGAACTGAAAGAAGTCAGCGCTTCCTTTGTTTGGGGCTATTATGCTATCTTGGGTGCAGTACTGTGGACAGGGGTCAACTGGTCAAGTATGGGAACCAAAATGCGCAGGGTAAAAGCGGGCATAGCGTCGGTGTCTGAACACTTCAGGAGAGTGCCGGCGAAATTCGTCGTTCTTCCTCTACTTGTTGTGGCTGCTCTGATATGGACCGCTGCCGTCACTACTCCGGATAACCGGCTCCACGTTTTCTTCCTCGATGTTGGACAAGGAGATGCCATCCTCATTCAGAAGGGCCACCAGCAAGTCCTTGTTGATGGCGGGCCTGACGCGGAGAGGATATGCCTTGAGCTTGGCGATAAACTGCCTTTCTGGGATCGAACAATAGAGCTTATCATCCTGACCCATCCTGAGGCGGATCACCTGACAGGATTGGTTGAAGTTCTCCAGAGATACGAGGTGAATCAGGTTTTAACCAGTGGGCAGGAATGTGAATCTCTGGTTTGCGGGGAATGGCTCAGGGAAATTGAAGAGAGAGATGTCGAACGTACCGTTGCCGAGGCAGGGCAACGAATCGAGCTGGCTGAAGATGTATACCTGGAGGTGCTCAATCCTCAGGCGACCCTGCTTCAAGGAACAGCTTCTGATGTGAACAACAACTCGGTGGTTGTGAGGCTGGTGTTCGGCGATTTCAGCCTGCTGCTCACGGGGGACATTTTCGAGGAGGCGGAGCAATGTCTGCTCGACCAGAGGTCGAGTCTTGGAAGCATCGCGCTCAAAGTCCCCCACCACGGGTCCGCTAGCTCCAGCTGCCCGGAATTCCTCGCTGTAGTTGACCCTCAGCTAGCGGTTATCTCGGTGGGAGCGGAAAATCCTTTTGGCCATCCCAGTCCCGGGGTTGTTGAGAGGCTGATGGAACTGGTCGGCGAGGATAACCTGTATCTCACCTCCGAACACGGAACCATCGAGCTAATCACCGACGGCGAGAGGCTTTGGGTGCAGACGGAGATATGAAGATGGGTACAGGTGGGTTCAGCAAAGCGGAACCCACCCTACGCATCTCTAACATGCGCAATGTAGTGGGCACGGTCACCGTGCCCCTACGGCTTTATTTCACCCTCACCCTTCGGCAAGCCTTGGTCCTGGCCAAGGCCAGGGCTCAGGACAGGCTCTAACCTCTCCCATCAAGGGAGAGGGAATCAGTTACACTCGATGAACGGCAGCACGTAGGGGCGACCCGATGTGGTCGCCCTGGGGCGTAGCGAAGTCCACCGACATCTATTCACCCTCACCTAGCCTCTCCCATCAAGTGAGAGGA
>DAOUTY010000126.1 GCA_030668425.1 Chloroflexota bacterium | reverse complement strand
GAGGCCATCGCCTGGGCCTGGGAGTTCGTCATCGATTGGCTCAAGCTCCCCGAGGAGAGGCTCTGGATTGCCATCTACCTTGACGATGACGAGTCTTTCCCGCACTGGCGGGACGTGGGGGTGAAGGCGGAACGCATATTGCGATTTGGTGAGGAGCACAATTTCTGGGGTCCTGCCGGTGAGACCGGGCCCTGCGGGCCATGCAGTGAGATCCACTACGATTTCGGTGAGGAGTACGGCTGCGGTCCTGATTGTTCACCGGCCTGCGATTGCAGTCGCTTCGTTGAGCTCTGGAACCTGGTGTTTACGGAGTACTACCAGGATGCTGAGGGCAAGCGTACGCCGCTGCCCAGGAAGAATATCGACACCGGTATGGGTCTGGAGCGCACAGTAGCCGTGCTTCAGGGAATGCGCTCTCCTTACGATACTGGCCTCTTCGCTCCCATCGTACAGTGCGTCTCAGAGTTGACCGGGTGTAGATACGGGGAGGACGAGAAAACGGATCGGGCGATAAGGATAGTGGCGGAGCATGGCCGTGCGGTGACCTTTCTCATTGCGGACGGGGTCATCCCTTCGAATGAAGGGCGGGGTTGTGTATTACGTCGAGAGCTTAGACGTGCTGCTCTCTTCGGCAGAAACCTGGGCGTAGAGAAGCCGTTTCTTGCTGTGGTAGCGGAGGCGGCCATTAGCTTGATGGGACATGTCTATCCTGAACTGGTGGCAAACCGGGATATGGTTGTTAGGACGATCGATGCGGAGGAGGCGAGGTTCGCTGAGACACTCGGCGCTGGTCTTAAGATACTCGGTCAGATCATGAAACAAGCTAGGAGTGAGGCGGAGAAAACGATCTCTGGCGAGGATGTCTTCAGGCTTTGCGATACGTATGGATTCCCTCCGGAGTTGACGGCGGAGGTCGCTGCTGAAAACGGGCTGGCAGCGGATCTGGAGGGTTTTGAAAAGGAGATGGAGTGCCAGCGGGGGCGCGCGCGGGCAGCACACCAGTTCGTGCTGGGGGAGAGTGCGACAAGCATGAACTGTGCCTCGATGGCGCTGCCTTCAACTGAATTTGCCGGCTATAGGGATACTCGCTGCAAGGCGAGTGTAGTTGCCCTGGCTGTAGGTGGCAAGGCCCACGAAGTTATCGTTGAAGGGCAACAGGTCGAGGTGGTCCTGGACAGGACGCCTTTCTATGCAGAGATGGGCGGGCAGGTTGCTGATACAGGGGAGATCATCGGCAGGCGGGGTAAGATAGCTGTCAAGGATACCGTCCGGGCTACTGCGGACGTCGTGCTACATCGTGGGGAGATGGTGCAGGGGAGTATGCTTGTTGGTGAGGAGATAACCGCGGTGGTTGACAAATCGCGCCGCCTTGACATCGCCCGTAACCATACAACTACCCATCTCCTTCATGCTACCCTGCGTAAGGTTCTGGGCAAGCACGTTCGCCAGATGGGCTCGCTGGTGGCCCCGGACCATTTCAGGTTCGATTTCTCATTTGAGGCTCCGGTGCTCAAGGAGGAACTGGGCGAGATACGGCGAATAGTTAATGGGGACATACGCCGAAACCTGCTGGTGACTAATAAAGAAGTGCCTTATACTCAGGCTGTGGCTGAAGGCGCGATAGCCCTCTTCGGCGAGAAGTACGGAGATGTGGTCAGGGTGGTGAGGATTGGCGGTGCCAGGTCTCCGGTGAGCTATGAAGTCTGCGGGGGCACGCACGTCAGCAGGACCGGCGATATCGGCTTTTTCCATATAATTAGCGAGGGCAGCATCGGGTCCGGAATGCGCCGCATCGAGGCAGTTACGGGGAGTGGGGCTGAGGCTGTGATCGAAGAGCGCGCTGCCGCTCTGGAAAAGGTGGCTCATCAGCTTCAGGTACCCACCGCCGAGGTGGAGGACAAGCTGGAGGGCGTTCTCGCAGAGCTTGACTCCGAGCGCAAGCGTGCCAATGCTCTGGAGCGGCGGTTATCCAAGGAGACGGCCGAGTCGCTGCTGGCGCAAGTCGAGTCGGTCAACGGGGTCTCTGTGCTGGCGGCCAGTGTCGCGGCCTCGAATTTCGATGTCCTGCGCCATATGGGTGATGTGCTAAGGGAACGGCTGGGTAGCGCAGTGATCGTGTTGGGCGCTGTGTGGGATGACAGCCCCAACTTTCTGGCGATGGTGACCTCCGATCTTGTCTCTCGCGGGCTGAATGCAGGGGAGATTGTTAAAGAGGTAGCGCGGGAGACGGGTGGCAGCGGTGGGGGGCGGCCTCAACTGGGGCAGGGTGGTGGCAAGGAAAAGGGCAGGATCGAACAGGCATTGAAGTTGGTCGCTAAACTGGTGAAGGAGAGGGTTTAGGGGATGCGTGCCCTGGGGCTCGATATTGGGGAGAGGAGAATCGGGGTGGCGTTGAGCGATGCCGAGGGAATCTTAGCAGTCGCCCTAACAGTAATCGAGACGAAGTCAGATGATGATGCTCTGCGGCAGATCATCGCTCTTGCTCATGAGTATGAGGTGGAGCGTATAGTTGTCGGGCTACCTCTCTCGTTGGATGGCAGCTTGGGCCCACAGGCACAGAAAGTCCGGTCATTTACCGAATTACTAGAGGGGTGCACTGAGATCCCTGTGGTTGAGTGGGACGAGCGTTACTCTACGGCTGACGCAGAACGGGTGTTGGTGGAAGCCGGGGTCAGGCGAGACAAGAGAAAGAAGCGCATTGACTCCGTGGCAGCAGCCTTTATTTTGCAAGGCTACCTCGACCGGGAGCGAAGCGATAAGTGATGGCTGAACGCTTGCCGGTAGCGTCGTGACTCCTGTCACGACGAAGGATTCGTTGCCACAGGAGTGGCAACGCTACATGGTCATTTGAGGTTTGAACATTCATTATCGTTTAGAGTTTAGGGATTTGTATTTGGAATTTCCTGGGCGAGAGAGCTAGCTGATGAGGTGCATTTTATGACAGGATTTGTTGGCCTGATCGGGCGTGGTTTGAAGCATTCCATCTCGCCGCTGTTTCAACAGGCCGCTTTTGACCACCTGGGCCTCGATATTCGCTATGAGGTATGGGAAACCGGGCAGAGCGAATTGCCTGCGGTAGTAGAGGGAATACGGCAGCCTTCGAAGCTTGGTGCCAATGTTACTATTCCTTATAAAGAGGCTGTACTGTCGCTTCTGGATGTGGTCGACCGAGACGCTCAACGTATCGGCGCGGTGAACACCATCGTTAATAGGGAGGGCAAGCTCACCGGCTACAATACGGATAGCACTGGTTTTTTGAAAGCGCTGGAGCAAGAAGGCAGATTTAACCCGACGGGTAAAAGCGCGCTGCTACTGGGAGCGGGGGGAGTAGCGCGGGCAGCAAGTTACGCCCTTTTAGGTGCAGGTATAAAGTCGCTTGTAGTTACAGATATTATCACGGAGAAGGTGAATGAGTTGGTGTCGGACTTGGAGAGGAGTCTGGTTGGCAGGCGAGAACTGTATCCAGAGATAAGGGCACTTTATCAAGATGACCCTCAACTTGAGGATGTGGTGTCGGGCTGCGATCTTCTAGTCAACTGCACCCCGATGGGAATGAAGCACAGCGCCGCTGAAGGGCAATCTCCACTGAAGGCAAGCCTGATACCGAAACGAGCGCTGGTCTACGATGTGGTGTATAATCCGATTGAGACGCCGCTGCTCGCCGATGCCAAAAGGGCAGGGGCGAGCACCCTGGGTGGGCTTGCCATGCTTGTCTACCAGGGGGCAGTGTCATTCGAGCTGTGGACTGGCAGGGAAGCTCCAGTTGACATAATGATGACGGTGGCGAGAGAGGCTTTAGGACAATGAGGATGTCATGTTTCGTTTTCTAACCGCTGGTGAATCCCACGGCAAGGGGCTGGTGGCTGTTATCGAGGGGGTGCCAGCAGGGCTGGCTCTCGATGAGGACTACATAGCCTGTGACCTGGCACGCCGTCAGGCGGGATACGGCAGGGGAGCGCGCATGGAAATCGAGCGTGACCGTGCTGAGATACTCTCTGGGGTACGCCACGGGATCACCATGGGCAGTCCTATCTCCCTCCTTATCTGGAACCGTGATTGGGAGAACTGGACAGAGGTAATGAGTATCTCGCCAGTGGAGCAGGAGATCGAGCCTCTTACACGGCTCCGCCCCGGCCACGCTGACCTGGCGGGGGCCATCAAGTATAATCTTGACGATGTTCGTCCCATTCTGGAGCGGGCCAGTGCACGTGAGACGACAAGCCGGGTCGCTGTGGGCGCTGTTGCCCGGAAGTTGCTCGCTGAGTTCGGCATAGAAATACATAGCCATACCGTTTGCATCGGAGGGCGCTGGAGTAAACAAATCGACCCTATCGACTGGGCCAAGGTGGAAAACTCGCCTGTTTGCTGCGCCGATAGCGAGGCTGAAAAGGCCATGATTTCCGCCATCGATGAATCCAGGGAGGCGGGGGACAGCGTGGGTGGGGTTTTCGAGGCCATCGCCAGCGGCGTACCTATCGGCTTGGGGAGCCATGTCCACTGGGACCGCAGGCTCGATGGCAGGGTAGCGCAGGCGATGATGAGCATAAATGCGGTAAAGGGCGTGGAGATCGGGGCGGGATTTGCCGTTGCAGACCTTCCCGGCTCACAGGTTCACGATGCAATCCAGACCAGTGCCGAGCGTCAGTGGCGGCATGCTTCAAACCGGGCTGGGGGGATTGAGGGTGGCATAAGCAACGGCGAGCCGATAATCGTCCGCGCTGCAGTAAAGCCGATTCCAACCCTGGCCAAGCCCATGCCGTCGGCTGATTTGCGAACCGGCGAAGCGGTTGAGGCTCATTTCGAACGAAGCGACGTCTGTGTGGTCCCCGCAGCGGGGGTTATCGGGGAGGCGATGCTGGCTATAGTCCTTGCTGAAGCGGTGTTGGAGAAGTTCGGTGGCGACCATATTGCCGAGACTTTGCGTAATTATCGAAGTTATCTAGAATCAACAGGTCCCAGAAGAAAACATGATTAGCCTCGGCTTCCACTGCCATCAAGTCGATGCACTTGAGGAAATAATAGTAGGCAATGGCCTTAAACACGGCGAGTTCTATAACCTTCCTGCCGATGACCTCCCCAGGCTTATGCAGTTGATTGAGCATCATAAGCTTGACTGGAGCATCCATACTCCTTTGACCCGGCTTGACTGGTATCCGCAGCCTCCGACATGGTCCTTCCTTTGCGATGTGGACAGTGACAACAGGGAGTTGACCATGAAGATGATCACCTTGACTATGGATCAGGCAGAGGAATACGGGGCTGAATACGTGGTAGTTCACTTCCCGTCACCGGCTTCGGATGCTTCGGATGAGAGCGACGAGAAGCTTGAAACGATCGCCTGGAGGAGTTGCGAACGCCTGGCCGAACTCAGCTTCAAGAGGACTATCCCTATTCATATAGAGGGTGTGGGGCAGAGCCGTCTGATCAATGCTGAGTTTCTCAAGGCGGCGCTCAAGGAATTCTCCCCTCTGAGTTATTGCTTCGACACCGCTCACGCAAACCTGGCAGCCATCTATAACGGCTTAGATCTATATGAACTCGAAGTGGAGCTGCTGCCGTTCCTGGGTTCGATTCATCTTTGGAATACCCGCAGCCGCGATGATTATCTCGCTTTT
>DAOUTY010000054.1 GCA_030668425.1 Chloroflexota bacterium | reverse complement strand
GGCCCCCAGCTCAGAGGTGAAGTAGAGTTTATCTCCGACATAGCCATAATAGAGCGGTTTGATGCCAATGGGGTCGCGGGCCAACATAAAATCATCGCCATCAAAGATGGCAAAGGCGAACATCCCGTCCAGTTCTTTCACACAGTCAGGCCCCTTGTCCTGATATAGATGGAGAATAGTCTCGGTGTCAGATTGGGACTTGAACTCGTACTTAGAGATGAGCTTCTCTCTCAGTTCCCGGAAATTATAAATTTCACCATTGCAGATTATCCCTGTTCTCCCACCGTTGGCCAGAATCGGTTGATGGCCTCTGGCAACATCGACGATGGATAGCCTCGTATGGCCGAAGACCGTGCCGTTGAAAATGTGAATCCCGCGGTCATTCGGCCCCCGATGGGGCAACGCATCCAGCATGCGATTGATGGTCTTTGTATCCTGTATCCCGAAACATCCTGCTATGCCACACATAATAACAAATCCCTCTTTCTTGGAGGACCAGGTCTCCCTTCTACTTCAGTCTTCCTGCCGATACAACACGCTGCCTCCTGATTAAGCTGATATGGGACGGCGAGCGGTTTCGTTGCATTCATGTATTCAGTCTACGAACCGGCCTTCCGCAGGAAGAAATCCGGCCTCATAGGGTCCCACCTGCCGCACAGCCTATCGAACACAGGTTCCGGCAATGTCTTCTTGAACATCCTGTAGTAATACAGCTCCTCTACGGAAGACATATGGGGGTTGCCGTCCACCTTGTTGAACTCTGCCAGTTCCCTTTCAGATATCTGCTTCTCCGCCTGTGCGCGCATGATATACGCAACTCCCGAACCCTGAGCGAAGAATCTCTTTGTCTGGTAGATAATGTGCTCGGGTAGACAGCCCTCGAAGGCCTGACGCACGACCCGCTTCCCGGCCTTCTCCTCACCGTGGATTTTGTACTGTAGGGGAATCTTCATGCTGAAATCCATTACTTTGGCATCGAGGAACGGAGTGCGGCTTTCGTAGGCATTTGCAGCGTTCAGTCTATCCAGTCTCTGCAGCGCAGTGTTATGCGCGACGTTGATTAGATTATCGACTATGCTCGCCACCTCCTCAGGGTTCCGCCCCTGCTTGAACTGACCATCGTACCCCGCAAAAAACTCGTCTGCTCCTTCTCCAGTAAGTACACACCTCGTGTAAGGGCTGACAAACCGTCCAGCGAGGAAGTTTGCGATCGCCCCATGCACGCAGCTCTCTTCATACATCTCCTGATGATGAATGGCCAGAGGCAATATCTCATTTATCTCCTTCTCGCCGAACATCAGAATGTGATGTTTCATGCCGAGATAGGCAGTTACATCTTTAGCCAGGGGAAGGTCTTGTCCCTCCTCCATGCTCACGGTGAAACACTCGATATTGGGGTTTATCTGATAGGCCATGTATGCTATCAGGCTGCTGTCCAGGCCTCCGCTGAGGAGAATCCCCCCGACAGCGTTGTCCTTCATGCGCTTCTCAGTTGCCTCTTGCAGCAGCTGACGTACAACCTTCCTGGCCTGCTCATAGGTCTCAAACTCCGGGGTCTCGACAGCATCAGAGCCAAATCTCTGGAACCCCAGTTCGCGGGAATAAACGTAACCGGGGGGGAACTCCTTAACATCGTCGGCTATGCCTGCCAGGGCCTTTGCCTCAGAGGCAAAGCACAGATTTCCATCACTGTGTCCATAGTAAAGCGGTTTTATGCCCGCCCAGTCACGGGCCAGTATCATTTTACCCCCGTCAGATATGGCGCAGGCAAAGTCACCGTCCAGCTTCTTGGCAAACCGTGTACCAAACTTTTCATAGAAGTACAGCACAGCCTCAGCATCAGTCATATCCTGTTTTTCCGAATTATATATACGTCCATCGAGGACAACCGATCTCTTACCGTCAGATGCACGATGTGAGCCGTCCTTGCAATCCGCCCCCATGTTCAGCTCATTGCATCCCAAGTTTACCCCTTGCTCCCGATTGACCCAGGTCTCGTCGGGGCCTCTATGCTTGATCTTCTCAAGCATGCGTTCCAACTCACCATTATCCGTGCCTTGAATTCCTGCAATTCCTGCCAAAACTATTCTCCTCTCACAATAGCATCTGTGATTTTAAACTACGCCTTTGTTCCCTGAAAAGCGTCCAGCACCTTAACGGCGTCGAATCCATCCACGCAATAGGCATCCGCCCCTATTTCCTTAGCATACTCATCAGACACTGCCGCCCCCCCAATCAGAACCTTCACCTTATCCATGAGACCATTCTCCTTAAGCGCCTCAATCACCTCTCCCATGACAACCATTGTAGTAGTCAACAAGGCAGAAAGCCCTAGATAATCAGGATGGTCTTCCATGACAAACTCAACAATCTTCTCCGTGGGCACATCCGTGCCCAGGTCTTCCACCTCATATCCCGCCCCTTTGAGTAAGATGGAAACGATATTCTTTCCGATATCGTGGATATCCCCCTTCACCGTGACGATAGCGAATTTCCCCTTGGTCTCAACATTCGAAGCCTCCAGATACGGCTTCAGAACATCCATAGCCGCGCCCACCGCTTCGGCAGAGGCCAGCATATCCGGGATAAAGTACTCCTTTGTGGAGAATTTCTCCCCTACAACCTGCATGCCTGCAGTCAGCCCCTGCGTGATTATTACCTCTGTGGGTATACCCCTGTCCAGCGCCTCCTGTATTAACTCCAGCACTCCAGGCGTACCAGTCATATCCTCCTCTATCCCTTCATCATCCTTCGTCCTTCTCCCCTGTATAACATTATCCTTAAGTGCGGCAACGATGTCTTCACTCATTACTATCTGCCCTCCTCGTATACATTTAGCCTAGGCAACAAGCCCGGGATCTCATTAAATATCTTGGAGGTGGTAGCTCGATCTATGTGCTCCACCGGTTTCGCAAGAAGCTCCTTCATTCTCTCGTGGGCTAGAACGAACACACTGTCAGTCTCCCCATCCCCTTCAAACGGATAAGACATTGAAATCTCCCCGCTACGCAGCACAGGACGAATATGGCGAATGTACAGCTTCTGAGGCGTCGCCACCACCTCCCTGATTTGCCTAAAGACCTCAGTGATCTCTGTTTCGTTAATCCGCGGCGGCCTGAGGAAGAACTTGATCATCTTGAAGTGGGCGTCGTCCAGGACAGCCTGTAGCAGACAGAAAATAGAATTGCAATCGAGGAGACCGTATGCGCAATGTAAGTACTGGGGCCCGCTTAAAGTGACCAATATATCTGAGAACAATCGCTCTATCGATGCTTGCTGCCCCGGTATCTTCGCATCACAAACACCCGAGGTAGAATAATTAGGTATCTTGTAGAATCGTGCCATCTGAACGCAGTCCACGTTATACTGGCTGGTTTCAACGGACCCGTAGGAATCGCCAAGGGTATCCATACGCGCTCTGACGGGCACGCTCCCATAGATTACCGGCGTTCCTTTGTTAACCAACTGCCCCAATGTTATTCCTGCAAGGACCTCAGCGTTTATCTGAGCCATAATGCCAGCTTCCTTAATTGGGGCAGTGCTCCCAGCTTGGGGCGAGGAGGAAACCACTACAGGCAACCCCCTCCTGCAAATCTCAATGAATGTGTCCGTAGTATCTTCAACGAATTGCAGAGGGCTCTTGACCAAACAGGTGATAAAGGAAATAATGGGGTTGTCCTTAAGCTCTTCCTCCCCTCCAACGATTAGCTTTGCCATGTTCACCACGTTGTCCAGCTGTTTCAGGTTGGTTAGCCCCGACATAACATGCTTGGTCGTGTTATTCAAGGAGGCGAAGAATTTGTTAACGTCCTTATTATCCTCGGTGATGTCTTTATCCTGGATATTCACAGTACGTATGTAGCCATCCAGGGTTTCAAGGTGCTCACAGACATGCGCCGACTGGCAGAGGTCAGCAACGGTACCACGTCGCGGGTGAAATTCCGGCACCTGAATCTCAGCGCTGGGATCGGATTTCTTAACATATGTCGGGAAATCTACATCCAGCCAGATATTGGTTTCAGAGCCGGAAATGAAGTATACCCTGGGCACCTCCCCATTCATTACCAGAGTATTGTCCGGGTTCCTGGCGCCCAACTTGACAGTCTTCGGTGCATTATCAAGGGCATCAACAACAAGTTTCTCTGGAACCTTCACCAGCCAGCATGAATGATCGCTGGTGGTAACTGAAGAAACCTCCGCACCGTTGTCGCCGAATATCTCAGCGGCCTGACGATTGAAACACATCAAGCCGGGATCGCCCAGAATCTCCATGGAAGCCTGATGAATTTGCGTCACCTGCTTCTCGGTCATTCTCTCATAAGGGGTATCGATTAAGATTCCTTCCCTAGACATTTCGCTCCCCTCGCTAGATTACCAGTATAGTATTTATCGTTACTGCAGATACTCCGTAGAAAGCCTGAAGGCTGATGCTCTACGCCTGGCAGTGTACATCATATGTATGAGTTGCTCCGTGGTCAAAACCAAGCCGAAGGAACCCCTCACTTTTTCTAGTGTAGCCTTATGCAACTTCTGCCAGGAAGATGCTACTGCATCCTCTACCAATATAACATCCCAACCCCTGTTAAATCCTTCCCTGAGAGAATTCTCCACGCAGATGCAAGTGTCTATGCCAGTGTATATGACTGTATCAGCACCTATGCTCTCCAGCCATAGCTCGAACTCAGTATCTTGGAAGGCAGAGTCCCTTCTCTTCATGACCATGTGGTCATCTTCTGTTGGCATCAGCTCATCGATTATCGCTGCGTCCCATGTTCCTCTCACACATGAGGGGGCCCCTTCGATGAATTCCAGCCTTCTTCTCGGTATGATGCGGTGTCTCCTGGTGAGCAGGTCAATCCCTGATGCTTCTCTAACTTGTTGTGTATAGAAGACTGGTACGTGGAGTTTGTGACAGGCATCTACGATCTTCTTCACATTAGGTATGATCTTCCTGTATACACTTATATCCGCGCCAAACTTCTCGTAAGCGCCTCCGTGTGCGCACAAGCTATTCTGCATATCTATGACCACCAGGGCGGGATGAAACTTTGGGGGCTTTGCGCGCGTCCCGGTCCCGATGCCTTCATCTGGGGATTTTGGAGAATTAGTACTTTTGCCGTAAGACACTCTTTCAGCTCCCCACTATTCCAGGAGCATCCCCTTCCTATGAGCCCTGATATACCCTTTGCATGAGAGGTCTTTCCCTGTGAGCATATCGGCGACTCTGACAAAGCTCATCATCTTGGCATCAAGGGGATCCAAGATCGCGGCATCGAGGCCCGCAGAGGCTGCCATCAGAAGAAAAGCCCGGTTGACCATACCCCTCTGAGGTAGTCCGTAGGAGATGTTACTGAGGCCCATCACAGTCTTGGCAGTCGGGTAACGGGATTTGATCTGCTCGATGGTCTTTAGAGTAACCAGTCCCTGGGTCGTATCCACAGCGATGGGGAGCACCAGTGGGTCAAAAAACACCTGATCCTCCCTTAGCCCCAGACGGGTCAAGTACGTCATTATCTCATCACAAGCTGCCAGCCGTTCCTCGACATTGTCCGGTATTCGTCCCCTCCCCATAGCCAGTGCCACTAGAGAAGCCTGACGCTCCACTGCCAGGGGGCCAACAGCCTCCAGCTTCTCAGGCTCTGCACTGACCGAGTTAATCATCACATCGTCTCCACTATATTTGCGCAGGGCGGCCTCGATAACGCCCGGAACGTCGCTGTCAATAGTCAGCGGCTTGTCCGTAGCTGCCTGGACCAACTCAACCAGCCACTCCATGGCGGCCTCTGGATGTTCCCAGGCTCCCTGGCCAACCCCGGCGTTTACATCAATGAAGTCAGCGCCGGCAGCGGCTTGGTCTCTAGCAAGACCCTCCAAGAATTCCCGGTCTTTGTTATTTATAGCTTGTCCTACGGACTTATTCGATGCATTAATCTTCTCACCAATTATCAGCACGTTGTTACCCCGTTCTACTCTACGAGACCAGCTATCTCCGAGAGCACCTGGTCTCTTATATCCGCAGGCAAGCTACAGCCATCCTTAGCCAGAATCTCGTTCACTTTTAACGCTGCCCTCTCCCATGTATTCTTTGCCCCTTTGGCTTCCCAATCCTCCCTGCTACTCCTGTCGCTGAGAGAGGGTTGATAGTGCTCACGCCGCATGAACTGCCTGGTATGATTTGCAGTGACGAAATTGCCACCTGGTCCCACCTCCTTGATAAGGTCAAAGGCCAGGGTGTCCTCATTCACTTGTATGCCCTCCACAGCTCTCATCACCATTCCCAGAATGTCATTGTCAATAACATATTTCTCGTAGCACACAGTTAGAGCGAATTCCATTAGCCCCGCCGCGTCGTGTATGAAATTAGCCCCCGCCAGAGCACAGAGCAGGTTGGTAATCGCAGACTCATAGCCGCTCTGCGCATCCAACACCTTGGAGTCTGTCATACCCCCCGTTGCATAGAAGGGGAGCTTGTAAAACTGTGCCATCTGGGCCCCGGCAGCATTGACGAGACCCATTTCAACAGAGCCGGCTAGATAATTGAAAGTACTGAGGTCTGTGCTGGTAGCTACCGAGCCAAGAATAACGGAGGCCCCCGGACTGGCAAGTTGCGTAAGCATTACCCCCATCAAGGAGTCCACAGTCTGCATCGTCACGTTCCCGGCAAGCGTCACCGGTGAGGTGGCCCCGCACAGCGGCTCGGCGGGACAGACTACAGGTATTCCACTCCTGGCAATGGTTATCAAAAAATCGCCGTAAACATCATCAATCGTGAGAGGGCTTATAGTACAGGCTATCATTGATATAATGGGACGCTGGCGAAGTTTCTCGGCAGAGCCAGCGATGATTTCCGCCATTCTTATCACCTGCTGCAGCCCATCCAGGGTGTAAAGCCCTCCCATGACATGCTTGCTGGTATTGTCCAGACCGGCAAAGAAGCGGTTTACGTCCACCTGCTCTACAGGCAACTCATTCGGGTAGGTAGGCAGTAGGAAGAGATGGATATTTTCTAGCGCGTCAACCAGCTTTGCTATGCGCTTTAAATCCTCCAGGGTAGCTAATGTCTTCTCCCCGGTCTCCTGGTGATAGACATTGAGAGCGGTTCCACCAGTTCCCGTGTATACTCTGTTACCGCCCAGCAAAATGTCGTGCTTCTCATCCCGGCCACATAGCCTGACCTCGGACGGCGCCATCTCAATGATTTCTATGGCTTTTTTCTGAGGCAGGCGCACCAGGCGCTTTTCCTCATCCACCCAAGCCCCAGCCCCCTTGAAAAGCTCCAGTCCAGTATCCGAATGTACCTGAAAGCCTACTTCCTCGATTATCCGCAGCACGGTCTGGTGAATCATTTGTACAGCCTCTTCCGTGAGAGGCTTGAAGCTACCCCCGGGTAACCCTCTTCGAACCATATCCTCGGCCTCTACCTCCTCCCCGGGCAATCGCTCTCGCTACAGGTCTCACAAGGGTTATAATCCCATAAACCACCCCCAGAGGGGCCAATCCCGATAAGGCCTGATATCGACTTCTGGGGAACCATCATATAACTCTCAGTCAAGTGAACCCCTACAGAATCACCTTTTACGGCTCGAAAGACCCCCCCCTGCTGGCTTATATCCCAGTCACAATAGCCAGGGCTGAAACGCCGACTAGTACCAAGCCCTGTGGCCCCAGCCCTCTCCTTTATCACACCCTCGACGAAGTCAGCTGCCTTCCCCACGGCATCAGATCCAATTGCATCCAGCACAGATGCCTGAAGCATTAGTCCATCCTCAGACAGCTGGCATACCATTTCCTCCAAATACTTCCCAATTGTCACCACGAACAACGCAACCCTACGACACTCACTCAGCAACTGGGCAATGGCTTCGCTTTGAAACACAATAAGATTAGAAATGAGATCGCCCGAACCCTGGACGAAAACGCGGGAGCCCAGAACCAACTCGACATCCCTGATAACAAATGAATACGAAGGCACAATGAGGTGGTAAGCCTCCGCTGCATATTCCTCGATCAAAGCCGAGATACGTGGCTGCGGCTGGCTATCATCTTTGTACCCTATGTAGCGATGTACATTCTTGGTATCGATTTCAACGTCTATCTGACTACTAATAACCATTGCTCTGTTCACACTCCCTTCACCTGAGACACAACAAGCAGTTTGAGAGGCTTATACCTCAACGCCGGCAAATTCAAGAGATACGTTGACATACGTTGGCAGTAGAGAGGGCTAATTCGCGGGTTACAATCCTAGAGAAAAGTGCTTGAGGGGAAGCAAAAACTGGAAGAAGCTACCGGAAGATCATAAGGGGAAAACCAAGTGGTATCTACCCACAGACAAGCAGATAAAGGCCCCCTGTTCAAAAGCGCCCTTTTTGCATCATGTCACCTTTTACCCTCCTCACCGGATTTATCGCTCCTCCCTAAACTTAGAGTCATAAGCAAGAAATATTCTAGCACATCAGCCACCGCTTGTCCAGCACTTGACCTCCCTAAATATCACCTCCGCTTACCAATTTAGTATTTATTACACCTTTCTCTACTTTTCCTCCCAACAAGGAAACAGGCACTTCCCTCCACACCGAGAACAGGTGGTATCGTCCGCCTGCGGTTGGTGGTCGAACATACCCTGTGATGGGGAACGAGCGCCCTTGCATTTCAACGAGATTTGATGTATGGTTGATCGAAAGTGAATAGCGAACCGCTAGGGGAGCTCAGAGGCTGAGAGGTGGTAATGCCACCAACCCTTGGAACCTGATCTCGTTAATTCGAGCGTAGGGAAGCGAGTGGTTTCAAAAAGGAGTCACCGCGAACCCGGGTTCGCGGTTTTTCTTCTTAAAGGGGGATGAGAGTGACTCAGTTGGAATTGGCGCGAGAGGGCACCTTATCGCCGCAAATGAGGGCTGTCGCCGAGAAGGAGGGGATCGACCCCGAAACGGTGCGTGAGATGGTGGCCGAGGGCTTCGTCGTGATACCGGCCAACATCAACCACAAGAGGCTGGAGCCCTGCGGCATAGGAAAGGCTCTACGCACAAAGGTCAACGCCAATATCGGCACCTCCTCTGACTACGGCGATGTCAATACCGAACTAGAGAAGCTGCAGGCTGCAGCCTCAGCCCAGGCAGACACGGTAATGGACCTGAGTACCGGTGGTGACATCAGCGCTATTCGCTGTGCCATCATTGACTCGACTTCCCTTACTTTGGGCACTGTCCCCCTCTACCAGGCAGCGATCGAGGCCATCAACAAGTGGGGATCAATAGTAGCTATGCCAGTCGATCATCTCTTCGCTGC
>DAOUTY010000066.1 GCA_030668425.1 Chloroflexota bacterium | reverse complement strand
ATCCGGATTATCCACTCTTTGATAGCCAGGGAACACATTGGGCAGCGCGCCCATGTCACACGCCCCCTGAACATTGTTCTGGCCTCTCAGCGGACTGAATCCGGTTCCCTCACGTCCCATATTGCCGGTGAGCATCAATAGATTGGCTACGCTCTTAACATTATCAGTACCCGTTGTGTGCTGGGTTATGCCCATGCCATAGAGAATGGCAGCCTTTCCCGCATCGGCAAAAAGGCGAGCGGTCTTCACTATATCGGACTTGCGAACACCCGTTATCTCCTCGGCCATCTCAGGCGTATAATGCTTGACTGTCTCTGCCAGCTCCTCAAAACACTCGGTGCGCTCCTCGATAAACTTTTTATCGTGCAGCTCTTCATCAATAATCACGTGCATCATCGCGTTGAGCAAGGCTACATCCGACCCTGGTTTATGGCGCAGATGAACTGCCGCCAGTTTGGAGAGTTCAGTGGCACGAGGGTCTGCAACAATAAGCTTTGTGTTTCCGGATGCCAAGGCCTGGCGAACGGTTCGCCCGATAATGGGGTGACATTCAGTGGTATTGGAGCCAATCACGAACAGGAGGTCGGCCTTGGCAAAGTCAGCAATGGAGTTGCTCATGGCCCCATCACCGAAGGCAGCCAGGGCGGCAACTACAGTAGAGGCGTGACACAGACGGGCACAGTGGTCAACATTGTTAGTGCCCAGAACCGCACGGGCGAACTTCTGAACCAGATAGTTCTCCTCGTTGGTGAACTTGGCTGAACTGAGCACCCCGATGCTATCCGGACCATATTTTTCCTTGATCGCAGAGAGCTTCTCGGCGACCAAGTCCAGGGCTTCTTCCCAACTGGCTTCGCGGAATATAGCGCGCAGGTTACCATTGACCTTTTCGGCCTTAGCCCGTCCCTTATTCCTAATCAGAGGCTGGGTTAGCCTGTCGGGATGTTTGGTGAAGTCAAAACCAAAGCGTCCCTTGACACAAAGGCCTCCCTTATTAACAGGGCTTTCCTTGTCTCCCCGTACACTGACGATTTCGTTGCCGCGGATTCCCGCATAAAGTGAACAGCCAACGCCGCAGTAAGGGCAGACCGTCTTGATTTCACTGGTGGCCTGTTTGGCCTTCTTGGGCATAAGAGCGCCCGTGGGACAATGCTCGATGCACTCGCCGCAGGACTCGCAAATGGATTCAAGGATTGGCTTGTCGCCGAAAGTGCTGACTTTGGCGTCGTAGCCACGGAAGGCCAGATCGATAGCGCTAACACACGCTATCTCATGGCAGGCACGTACGCACTTGGCACAGAGGATACATTTGTTGGGATCACGATCAAAAGCAGGATGGCTCGTATCGATGGGAAGCACTCGCGTGCTCTTGCGCAGCCGATCGAAGTGCTCCTGTTCGATGCCCAGGTACAATGCGATCTTCTGCAGCTCGCACTGCTGGTTCTTCACGCAGGTCAGGCAATCACCCTGATGGTTAGCCATAATCAGCTCCATGGTAGCGGTGCGCGAGCGACTTACCCTAGGCGTCTCCGTATGCACCACCATCCCATCTGTTGCTCTGGTAGTGCAGGAGGTGACGAGGCCGCGCATCCCCTCAATCTCAACAATGCAGAGGCGGCAAGCTCCGTATGGTTTCAGATCGGGCGCATAGCAGAGAGTCGGGATATAGATGCCGGCATCCAACGCTGCCTCCAGCACCGTGGCCCCGTTGCTAGCTTCCACCCTTTTCCCGTCAATGGTCAATGTAACGGTATCCAGCTTTTTATCCTCTATAACGGTAGTCATCGTACTCCTCCGTTGCCATTAAACATCTTCAGTCATCTCCACGTCTAAGCCTTACTACCTACAGGGACGGGCTCCAGCGGAACAGTCACTGGCTCCCCGGAGACCACAGCTATTGCACTGAACTTGGATGGACAAACCTCGAAACAGGTTCCACACTTGGTACACCTGTCCTGGTCTATCACATGCACCATTCGCTTGTCACCCATAATTGCCTCAGCCGGGCAGGCCCTGGCACAGATACCACAGCCCTCGCATTTCTCAGGAATGACGTAGTACGATATAAGCGACTTGCAGGCTAGCGCAGGACAGCGCTTCTCAAATATGTGAGCCTCATACTCATCGCGGAAATATCGTATGGTGGTGAGCACCGGATTGGGAGCTGTGCCACCCAGGGCACAAAGCGAACCATCTTTTACCGCTTCGCTCAGTTCGATGAGCAAATCGATATCACCCTCCCTGCCATTTCCGCTGACTATGTCCTCCAGAATATCCAGCATCTGCTTGGTACCCCAGCGGCAAGGGATGCACTTACCACAGGACTCAGCCTGAGTGAAGGCTAGGAAATACCTTGCTATATCAACCATGCAGGTGTCCTCGTCAAGTACGACCATTCCGCCGGATCCAATGATAGAACCAGCCTCCGCCAGAGACTCGTAGTCAACAGGGGAGTCGAGGAAGCTTGCTGGCAGACAGCCCCCCGAAGGACCACCGGTCTGCACAGCTCTGAATGCTTTCTCTTCCGGGATCCCGCCACCAATCTCATAGATGATCTCACGAAGGGTGATTCCCATCGGGACTTCGATAAGCCCTGGGCGCATGATCTTACCCACCAGAGAAAAAGTCTTGGTACCCCGACTTTTCTCGGTGCCATAGCCGGCATACCAATCTGCTCCTCTCCGAAGGATAGCGGAAATGTTACTCCAGGTTTCTACATTGTTGATATTGGTGGGCTTACCCCATAATCCAGCCTGAGCAGGGAAAGGAGGACGTGGTCGGGGCATGCCACGGTTACCTTCGATAGAAGCCATCAAGGCTGTCTCCTCACCACACACGAAAGCACCGGCCCCCTCCTTTATCTTTATGTGGAAGCTGAAAGCAGAATCCATGATGTTGTCACCCAGCAACCCACACTCTTCCATCTGCTTAAGTGCGACTTTTAGCCGTTGAATCGCGAGCGGATACTCTGCCCGGATATAAATATAGCCCTCCGATGCCCCCAGCGCATAAGCACCGATGAGCATCCCTTCCAGCACAGCGTGGGGATCGCCTTCCAGCAGTGCCCTGTCCATAAATGCCCCTGGGTCTCCTTCATCAGCGTTACAGACTATGTATTTGGTAGTGCCAGGAGAATCGTGGCAGAATTGCCACTTGACCCCTGTAGGAAAACCCGCTCCCCCGCGACCGCGCAGTCCCGATCTCTTTACTTCGTCAATCACCTCCTGGCGCTTTATCTTGAGCGCTTTCCTCAGGCCTTCATAGCCACCGCTGGCGACGTAGTGATAGATGTTCTCGGGATCTATATTCCCGCAGTTGCGCAGGGCGATACGAACTTGGGACTTGAGCACAGGCAAATCGAAGAGCTGAGGGATCCCATCCAGAGTCCCTTCCCCGCGAGTGCCAAGAGCGAGGTCAGCACGGGGATTACCGGCAATCAGGTAATCACTAACGATCTCTGACATAAGTTCAGGTGTAACATTCGCATAGAAGACACTCGGCATACCAGGCTTGATAATCTCAATCAACGGCTCAGCGTAGCAAAGCCCAATGCATCCTACTTGAATGATGTCTGCTTCAATATTGCTTTTCGCGAGTTCGCTTTCCAGGGACTCAAGCACATCCCCCGCACCCGCCGCCATACCACATGTCCCCGTGCCTATCAAGACGCGTGCATTGGGGCTGGTCTGCATCGCTTTCCTCTGCGACATCGCTTCAGTTCTTATCTTTTCGAAACCCATCGCGCCTCCTTAAACCCACGGGTCGTATAAGCTAACCTTGGGAACTGACCGGCTCATCCTCCACTAACTTCCTCACTTTGGGCACTGTCATCCTGCCATGCACCTTATCATCAACTACCACAATTGGTGCCAGAGCACAGGAGCCAAAGCAAGCAACGGTTTCCAGCGTATACTCCAGATCAGGCGTGGTTTCCCCGGGCCCGATGCCCAACTCTTTCTCCAGCTCGCTGAGAAGCCGAGTCGCTCCACGTACGTGGCACCCCGTACCCCGACATACCCTTATGATTTTTCGGCCAGTCGGCACGAGCTTGAATTGAGCGTAGAACGTAGCTATCCCGAATACTTTACTGTCCGGCACGCCGACAAATCCGGCTACCTGCCTCATTGCCAGTTCGGGCAAATAGCCTAATTCTCCCTGCACTCGTTGAAGTATCGGGATTAGCTCACTTTGCTCACCTTTATATAACGCCAAAATATCTGCTACCTGCCCCTCGACAGTATTCTCTTCTGCCTGCGGGACTGTAGGCGCCACTTGTTGAAGTGTCATTTCGCACCTCATGTTTTCTCTTCAGTGAACATCATCTCGCCCAGGATATAACGGTGAAGCTCTCTCGATCGCTAATCAGTGTCGGTAGAGGTCTACCAACTCTCCTGCTGCAGACGGCACCACAACCATGTCGCCATCCGCTTGTCCAGTTTCCCTACCCAGCTCTCTATCTTCTTGATATCTCCGCTGGCGAGGGCCGCCCTCTCCTCCGAGGACAGGTCATATTCCCGTAGTACCTTGGACGGATTCTCCGCCAACCGGGCAAGGAATTTGTGGTCATCAGCCGCCCTTCCTAACACTTCCAGGATGGCTTCCTTTCCAGAGGGGGCTTTCCTTTCCGCTGGCCCAGCCGCCCTAGCCGTCAGGTCCTTCTCTAACTCCTCCAGCAGTTTCGAGACACCGACCCAGCCTTCGCGTTGCTGCTCCCGGTCTACTTCCTTCCTCGTCTTTATCTCCATTTTGTCACCTCCATGACTCAACCTTCCTAATATCATGCTACTATTTCGCGTGCAACATTTCATCCGCCACTGTAGCAGTTTTACCCGGTACACTAGGCCTATTTTTCGACTAGGCAAGTTGTGCAATCGAGCCATGCCCAACATACTGTGCGAATCCTTCTGGCACTGTCCTGGTCGTTTCAATTGTTTGAAATATTTACCACAGAAGGGGTATAATCAGACCCGCCAGATGCCGCCGCAACACCTGGGAAGGAACTGTATGGAGAAGATAAGCGTAATTCTCGCCGACGATCACGACCTGGTCCGAGAGGGGACACGGGGACTTCTGGAAGCAGAGCCCGACATTGAGGTGATCGGTGAGGCCAGCGATGGAGAAGAGGCAGTTGAGTTAGTAGCCAAACTCCACCCGAACGTTGTTTTAATGGATATCGCCATGCCCAAGGTCAACGGCATCGAAGCTACGCGGCGGATCAAGGCCCACAACCCGGCTACGGCAGTGCTAATCCTCACCGCCTATGATAACGACCAGTATATACTAGCTCTGCTAGACGCGGGGGCTGCCGGTTACCTCCTGAAGAATGTCAGGGGAAGTGACTTGATCAATGCTATCCGCGCTGTACGCGCCGGGGAAGCAGTGCTCCATCCTGTTATCGCCCAGAAGATTTTCGCCCGTCTAGCCTCTTCCAAAGGAGAGCCTGGGGGGCCGGTTCGGCCCCAGGATCTTAGCGAACGTGAGATGGAGATACTCAGCCTAGCAGCCAAGGGTATGACTAATCGAGATATAGCTGAGCATCTTCACTTGAGCAGGCGCACAGTGCAGGCCCACTTAGCCAACATATTCACCAAGATGGACGTAGGCTCCCGAACTGAAGCAGTGCTGGAGGCTTTAAAGAGAGGCTGGTTTACCCTGAACGATATCATGTAGACCGTGACCAAAACAAAGCTGCTCATGAAACAGGTGCTCAAGGTTCCTCACTTCTGGATAATACTGGCCATAATGGCCTATGGGGCAGTTTTCTACTATGCTGATCAGATACCCTTAATAAGGGATATCGTGGACGGAGCCCCTATTGGACTCGCCCGCTACACAACCCACCGCATCCTCTCTATTATTCCAGTAGCTTACGCTGCTCTAGTGTTCGGTTTTAAGGGTGGCGCGAGTACAGCCATCTTCGTCAGCTTGGCTCTACTGCCCCGAGCCTTGTTTATCTCTGAAGAGCATGGAGAGGCGTATGCGGAGATCATCGCCTTCCTTTATATTGGTCTGCTGGTAAGCTGGTTGATCGATCGACTACAACAGGTCGTCCATCGTCTGGAGAATACCCGGCAGGAACTCACCGACTCTCTGCAGACCATTAGACAGCAACAGCAACAGCTTATCTCGCTTTTCGCTATTTCCACCATGATTTATCGGACCTTGGATATAGACGAGATCGCAAAGAATGCGTTAAAAGAAGTCCTTAATGTTACCGGGGCCGAGGTTGGCTGGATTTATGTGGAGGATAACGAGACCGAAGACCTTATTCTCAGCGCTCATCACGGACTATCTCCAGAATTCGTCAATGCTGCCAAGCGGATCAAACGAGGAGAAAACCTTGACGGGCAAGTAGCCCAGTCAGGACAGCCCAAGGTTATAGAGAAGGTATCTCGCGAGCTTAGCCTAAGGCTATCCGGGCGGGAAGATACGGGAGCAATATTAATTGCGCCTTTACGTTCGAGAGTAGCCATAACAGGGACATTAGGTATAGCGACGAGAAATCAGCATGAGGACACTAGCTCAAAGCTGGAATTGCTCAACGCTGCCGGCGAGGCAATCGGAATCGCTATCGGGCATGCTCGCCTCTCCCTCAAGCAAAAGGTGGTCACCGAGCAGTTGCAGTTATCTGAGGAACGCTATCGAGGTCTGTTTGAGACTTCGAGCGATGCGATTTTTGTCTGTTCCTCAGCCGGACGAATCATCTCAGCCAATAGAGCCTGTGAACAGCTAACTGGCTATTCCAACGAAGAGCTACAAAACACCGATATATATAACATTTTCTGTGCAGAGGGCCTTGAGGAGGTCAAGCAGTTGATCTCGGAAAAACCAAAGGAGGATACACAAGGCGAAGACGTGGAGTTAGGGCTGATCAGGAAGGACGGTACGGAGGCTTTTGTAGAACTCAAAGTCAGCCCTTTGCTAAGGGCTGATGAGTCAGTGGGCATGCAGGCTATCGTCAGGGATATCACTGAGGAAAGGCGACTGCGCCAGAATATGCAGTATTATATCACACAGATAACCAGGGCCCAGGAAGATGAACGCCTGCGTATCTCCCGGGAGCTTCATGATGACACGGCTCAGGTCTTGGTGGGCCTCTCCCGTGGTCTTGACTCACTTATCTCGGGAAAATCAAAACTGCCCAAGCCAGCAATTGAGCGTTTGGACAAGTTGCACGAGATGACTGATTCCGCACTGAAAGATGTACGCCGTTTCAGCCAGGACCTCAGGCCCTCCGTCCTGGATGACCTGGGTTTAGTACCGGCATTGGAGTGGCTCGCCACTGACATCGAAAAACAGGGTGGGGTGACGACAGAGTTCAGCATCACCGGCAATCAGCGCCGCCTTCAGCCGGAAAGCGAGCTTGCCATATTCCGCATAGCCCAGGAAGCGTTGAGCAATGTTAGAAAACACTCCCAGGCCTCAACTGTTGAGATGACCGTAGATTTTAGTGACGACGCGGTGACCCTCATCATCACTGACAACGGTCAGGGCTTCTACGTTCCACAAAGGACGAGCGATTTGGTGCTATACGAGAAGCTGGGCATAATAGGCATGAGGGAAAGAGCACGGTTGGTTGGCGGCACGCTGATTGTCCAATCGGATATAGGCGCCGGCACCACCGTAACCCTCAGGGTGCCCGAATGAGGTCCCACACAATAGCGAAGACCAGGCTGCGTATTCTGTAGGACGTTGTTTGTCCTCCTCAGTCAATCCTGGTCTGCCGTTGACGGGACATTCACCGACCTATACAATGTAATGGCAGATGCGCTTAGCATATACAAACTAAAAGCCGACAACCGGGAGAGGATAGTGAAATGGTCAAGATAGTAGTAGCAGCTATGGCTGTGATCGCGCTAATACTGGGTAGTCTCGTGGGCTGCGGGCCGGCACCCCCCGAAGCTGAGTTCATCTCTATTCCCCCCAATACCTACATACCAGAGGAGGTCCAGTTCGCTGACCTGTCACAAGGTAACATCACTACCTGGCAGTGGGATTTCGATAACGACGGAGTAGTTGATAGTGACCTTCAGTACCCAAAGCACACCTACAGCAACCCGGGTAACTATACAGTCAGCCTGACGGTCGTAGGGCCGGATGGCAATGATACCGAAATAAAGCTGGACTACCTTGAGTTTATCCCCTGCCCGCGTTTTGCTGACTTCATCGCTGAGCCCACCGAAATGAGCGGCAGAAACGCGATAGAATTCACCGACCTGTCGGTCACCAATGCGGCGATGGGCAATGTCACTAGCTGGGCGTGGGACTTCACCAGCGATGGCACTGTAGACAGCACTGAACAGAACCCGGCATACATTTACACCAGAAACGGTATATATTCAGTTACCCTCACGGTCACTACCCCCGAATGTGAAGCTACACTGACCAGACACGACTACATCAGTATCACCGGATGCAGTGGGTGAGGATGATCAACAGGGCGCCCGTGTGGCGCCCGAGAGCGATTAGCCTGAATAAAATGACCTCTTGATTCCATCTCTTTGATAAATTATTTCCAGCTATTGACAGAATGCGTATATGCGCATATAATTTTAATGAATCCCCTATGATAGCAGAGTTAATTAGACTATGCGCGAGT
>DAOUTY010000108.1 GCA_030668425.1 Chloroflexota bacterium | reverse complement strand
TTACGTCACTTCTGTCAGGGTGGTACTTTGTCTGGCCTACTGCTACAATACCTACTCTTTCAGCCATACATGCCTCCTTACTGTACTAACATCTGTCCACTCGCAACTGAGTTGAAAGATCAACTTTGAGTTCAGCTTCCGCTTATTTGAGACCACCATCAGGCCTTGCTGGGCATCCTCGCTCTCGAATGCTGCTGCCCTCTAGTTTTGTCTCGGTTATGAAACCCAACCCAGGTCTAAGCGCTACGCAAACATGGGCCACGGAAGTCCGGAACATCCTGCCAATATATCCAGGGATGTGGCACTGGCGGTGCAGGCCACAGAGATGGTCCCTTGATAGAGGCGGTATCTCATAAGAAGCTGCCGAGTTCAGCTAGAAGTCTCCGGGATGATCGGGTTCCTTCTTGCCCCACTGCTTGGGAGAGAATAGGAACCTCAGAATCGCACCTTTGGCCATGCAGGACGCGACCTTTATTAGGTCTTTGAAATCCAGGCCTACTCGAAGCCTCCACTTCACAGGGTCAACGACATCCACATACATAATGAGGAAGTCACCTTGACGCTGTACTTGGTCGACCTTTCCCTTCAGCTCTGTCTTTCCAAGA
Source organism: Chloroflexota bacterium (assembly GCA_030668425.1). Taxonomy (GTDB): domain Bacteria; phylum Chloroflexota; class Dehalococcoidia; order SZUA-161; family SZUA-161; genus DAOUTY01. The sequence continues at coordinate 5,536 of DAOUTY010000108.1, read as the reverse complement.
CCTGTTGACCTCATCAACATACTAAACTAACCCCCTTGACCTATTAGTGTATCGTTTTTCGAGCGCATTGGTCACCGTCTCAGAGTATGTAACCATTCTCGCGTGCTCGGGTCACAATCTCAGACTCCTTCCACCATTTCTCTATTCCGCATTCCTCGGCTATGGTATTGGCGCAGACGTATCCGGGGCCCCATATGACACAGCCGCCGGGCCATACGCCTGCCCCTCCTACGAACAGGTTCTTTATCGGTGTTACGTTGTGAGAGCACTCTTGGTTGGGTCTAAGAAAGCCCATCTGCAACGGATGATATTGCCCCTGCTTGTAGGACCCTCTAACCATATTGGGGAACTTGTTTTGGATATCGGCCGGTGTGGTTATGTTCCACCACAGCACTTTGTCCTTGGTGATATTGGGAGCATACTTCTCCAGCGTGGACAACTGGTACTCGGCGATCTGCTCCCTGAATTTGTACTTCAACCATTTCTCTGACCCGCCGTCCTTCAGTTCGAAGGGAGCCATTTGCGTAAGGAGGCCGGAAGCCCTTCCCGGAGGAGCCTGGTAAGGATCGTGGACGCTGGGGAAGGAAGCTATGTAACCTGCCCTCTCCGGCAGTTCCCCCGTATTCATCAAGTCCCATTCATGTCTCAACTCGTCTGAGCTCTCATAACCGAGGACATACATGAATGCCTTGTCGACGTCGGGATTGGACTCGGCCGCCTTGAAATGGGGTGGTTCTTCCAGGGCCAAGTGCAGGTCGCACAGGCTCCACTTCTCCCACTGCCAGGCATTGACCATTGCTACGAAATCGCTCTCCAGGTTGTCTTCACCAACATACTTGAGGAATGTCTGGTGCAGGTCGATAGTGCTCACGACCGCCTTGGTGGCCATAATCTGGGTGCCGTCGTCGAGTTCTACCCCTTTGGCGGTCCCGTTCTCTACTATGATCCGCTTGATCTGGGCACTCGTTCTAATCTGCCCCTGATTCTCGAAGGTCGCTTTGAGCAGGGCGTTGGAGACCCTGTGGGATCCTCCTGCGGTCAGCCGATAGTTGGACATCCGGTTGAAGTACAGGGGAATGAGATAGCCAACTCCCGACTGGCTGTAGTCGAGGCCCCAGTGACAGACAGTGTAGAGCATCAGCGTTCTGACATGATCGTTTTCAAACCTCTCCTTGATGACATCATCGGGGGTTTTCTCCGAGTAGTCAGTGAGCTTTCTTCCCAGCTCACTTGCTTCCGCTCTGGCAGCCATAAGAGGGGCCGGTTCGGGCTTGACGAAGGTTTGGGGTCCGACAATCTCCCTCATCAATTCGTCGCACTCACGGTACATATCGCGGTAGGCATCGGCATCCTTCTGGGAGAACTTGGCTATTGAGGCGCATGTCTTCTCTGGGTCGGTGTAGACGCAAATGCACTTCCCGTCGGGTAGAGGCATTGCCCACTGAAGTTCGGGAAAGATATGCTTGACGAGGTACTGCTCTTCCAGCTTGAAGTCCTGATACACCGGAGCATAGTCCACCATCATGTGGAATACTGCATGTGTATTGTGAAAGTAATCGGGGAGGGTTATCTGTTCGGTGGCCAGCCCTCCCCCCGCCTCATACCGTTTCTCTAGAAGTAAGACCCTCTGGCCCGCTTTGCTCAGGTAGGCGCCGATTTCCAGGCCATTCGGGCCGCTGCCTATAATGATTACATCGTACTCATTCGCCATTTCGGCCTCCTTTTGTAGCTGTTTCGTAGCCCCAAGGGCTTATAACCCGTTTGCGACTTATGTCTCTTGCTACTTTGATTCGTGTAGAAAGGATATCCCTCATTATGCTATGGGTTGCGCTTGAACGAGTCGCGCGCTTTCTGAACTGTCTTCCGAACCTCTTGAACCAGGGAATCGGGCTCCTCCTTGCCCTGCTCCTCCCATGGTTTGCCCAGCCCCATGTCAGTGGCTATGATTTTGTAGCAATTGTAGGACTGATTTGCACTGGCCTCCCCTCCCACATGCCAGCAGCCTCCCGTGCAGTACAGATTCTTTACCGGGGTCCTATGATTTGCCAGTTCGGGCGTCGGTCTATTCTCGTAAAACTGGAACGAGGAATGGTCAATGCCGGAGAAGTTACCATGGGGAGCGAGATTTTTCATCCGCAGGCAGTCGTAGGGGCTGTTGGTGTCGATACCTATGATATTCTCCCAGTTCATGTTAGGGGCGTGCTTCTCCCAAACGGTGATCATGTCCTCGGCAAACTGTTTCTTCAGCTTGAGCCATTCCCTCTCAGTAAGGTCACTGGCGCGGGGCCCCTGCATCTCGTTCTGGGCGACGTGCTTACCCGGGGGCGCGTACGAGGGGTCGGCGAGGCTATGACACCAGACAACAGGATTATAGTCCTCGATGGGCGGAAGCATCCCCAGCTTAGCCCATTTGCACTCCCTGGCGACGTGCTCGGCGTCGGAGTCCGGGGCCAGGCCGAGCCACATGGTCTCATGTATATCCGGATTGAATTCCTCGGCTTTGTACCTGGGGGCTTCGTTGAGAGCAAAGCTGTACCACATTAGATTGCCAATATTGTTTGTTGACAAATTATCTATACGGCGCGCAATTTTCTCACCGATGACATCTCTGCCCATCAAATCGACTAGCTGCCATGGACTGAGGCCTGCGGTGACCACAAGCTTATTCGCTTTAATTTCGCTGCCATCGGTGAGGCGAATTCCCGTGGCGGTCCCATTCTCGATAATGACCTTCTCTACCTCGGCGTGGGTGAAGAATTTGCAGCCCTCCTGCACCAGGACCTGGTGGGCAGCGTGGGCTATCTGGTGGGTCCCGCCTCGAGCATACCCTATACTCAATAGAGTACCTGTCGTCCCGAGTGTCTGAGCTCCGAGTGCTTGGTCGCTGACATCGATCGCAAATGAAACGAGAGTCCTCAGAACGCAGTACTGCAGTTCAGGGCTGTCGAACCATTCCCGCACCGCACGCATGGGGGTGGCAGCCAGGAGCAGTGAGTCCGGATCGAATCCAGCTTCTACAGCCAGCGGATATACAGCCATCTGCCTTTCCATATACTCGGGAGCAACCTTCCACTCCCAAGGGTTGAAAATACTGTCCGCATGCACCCTCTGGTACTCGTCGCTCAGTACTACGCTCCAAAGCTTGAGCCACTTCTCGGCATCTTTTTCTGAAAATCGCGCGATTTCTTTCGCGGTACGCTCTTGGGTTGGATCTTGTTTTTCACTGTACATGGCGAGGCAGGTACTGTTGTTCTCAAAAACCGCACCAGCACTGCAGAGATACTGGTCCCATTGAGCCCCGTAATCCCAGAACTCGGGGAAATCACGCCAGATTGGTGAGTAGTACCACGGAAGGATTATATTGGCGTGGGTATTGCCGCGAAACCCCGGGGCCGATATCTCCTCGGTGGCCAGGCCGCCCCCGATTTCATGTCTCCTTTCGAAAATGCCAACGCTCATGCCCGCATACCTGGTCAGGTACATAGCAAGCAGCAGCGCTTTATTCCCTCCTCCGCATATCACTGCGTCAAATGTCAGATCGGCCACGATAGCTCCTTCCCAAGATCTACTTGTGTAAAACTAGGTCACATCAACTCAATGTCATGACACTCAGGGTCAACGATGAGCGTGGGCTCGGTCATGCTCTGAACCTCCTCAGGGGTCCAGCCTGGCGCCACCTCTTTGAGAACAAGTCCGCGGTCTGTTACCTCGATAACTGCGATATCGGTTACGATGAGATCAACGCACTCGGGTGCCGTAAGCAGGTAGCTGCACTTCTTCACTATCCTGGGCTCACCTTCTTTGGTGGTGTGGTTCATCGCAATAATAAGCCTCCTGGCCCCTTGGGCGAGGTCCATAGCACCGCCGATGGTACCGACTTCCCTCTCCGGCACCATATAGTTGGCCAGATCACCCTTCTCGGAAACCTGATAGGCTCCCATTACGCTGATGTCCAGGTGCCCTCCCCTGACGATTGCGAATGATTCATCGTGGCCGAAGAAGCACATCCCTGGCTGCGGACGTACGGTTTGGCCGCCGGCGTTGACTATGTCGAGGTCACCCTCTCCGGGGAGTGTTACCTCTCCGAAGCCGAGAACACCGTTCTCGCTGTGGAACACAACTTCTCTGCCCGCGGGTACGAAGTTTGAGGCTAGCATAGGAATCCCGATCCCCAAATTCACTACATCGCCGTCCTGGAACTCTTTGGCTACACGAAGGGCGATTATCTGCCTGTCCAGCCTTTCCTTTCCCCGAAGATTGTCGCTCATTGTGCGCCACCCCTCTCCTTAGTCCTCTTGACGGCCTCCACTTCCTCCCGGAACCTCCTTGTGGATTCCAGTGCCTGGGTGTCGGTTATCTCTCCTTCTTGGGCAGGAGCCACTTTGGGACGTTCCACCACCCTATCCACATATACCCCTGGGGTAACGATGCACTCTGGATCGAGTTCCCCCAGCTCCACGATCTCGTCGACCTCGGCGATGGTCACCCTGGCCGCACCGGCCATGGTGGGGTTGAAGGTTCTCGATGTTCCTCTGTAGACCAGGTTGCCCCAGCGGTCACCCTTGTGAGCGTGTATCAGGGCGAAATCGGCCTTGATAGGGAGTTCCAGCAGGTACTCGCGGCCATCGATGACCTTTTTCTCCTTCCCCTCCTCCACTACCGTTCCTATTCCCGTAGGAATGTACACACCGCCCAGTCCTGCCTTGGCTGCCCTGACGCGCTCCGCCAGCGTACCTTGTGGGACCATCTCTATGTCGACCTTTCCCGCTCTCAGCAGTTTCTCGAAGTTATTTACATAAAGTGCGCTCACCGGGGCGGAAACGATAGCCTTCTTTATGCGCTCGTTTCTTACCAGAATATCCATATCCTCGGGGAATGGTGCACCCTGCATCCTCCATATATCGGCGCCGAAACCACTGCTATTGGATACCGTAGTAAGATTCTTGGCTCCTTTTCGGTACACTGCCTCCAGCAGGCAGCTTGGTGTACTGACTACCGTGCCGAAGCCACCGACCATGATCACAGCGCCATCTTCTATATCAGCCACCGCTTCATCGAAGCTGGCTACTATCTTGTTTATTGGCATATATCCATCACCTCAATCTGGTTTGTTGCTGTGTGGATTCGTTGTTCACTCGACTATAATGGAATTCGGCGCAAGCGCGCCCCCTGTCGTTAGCGATAAGAGTAATTGGGCGGAGCCGCCGCTTGTGCTTTTTTCCTCACTTTCCACAGCTCCTGCACCAGCGAATCGGGCTCCTCCTTGCCCTGCTCCTCCCAGGGTTTGTCCAGCCCCATGTCGGTGGCAATGATCTTGTAGCAGTTGTAGGACTCAGATGCCCCGGCATTCGAGCCAACATGCCAGCAGCCGCCTGTGGCGTAGAGATTACTTACAGGCGTTCTATAGTTGGCCAGCTCCGGCGTCGGCCTGTTCTCGAACACCTGGAACGGTGAGCGGTCGATCCCGGCCATCGCGCCGCTGGGCGCGAAGTTCCTCATGCGTATGTGGTCGTAGGGACTGTTAGTGTCGACGCCG
>DAOUTY010000178.1 GCA_030668425.1 Chloroflexota bacterium | reverse complement strand
GAGTTACCCAAGAAGCTCCAGGACTTCATGGTCGACTCGAAGATTCCCCGCCACTGGCGGGATAGAGTACCGCTGGTCTGCTCACCGCAGCATATCCTCTGGGTAGTGGGCTGGCGCATCGACCACCGCGCCAGAGTCACGCCCTCGACCAGGCGAGTGCTCTGTTTAGAATTCGAGCGGATCTAACGCTTGCGCTCTATCGCGGGCATGTGATATAATTCACACTAACTTAATACGTTCTCCGATCTACTGTGCCTAAAGAGAGATCCACGGCAGGTAGGCGATAGGGTATCGCGGGAAACGGCGATGCCTCCCACGTTTGGAAAGGAGAAAGCAATGGAACAAATAAGGCTATGCACGGGCGCTCAAATGGCTTGGGCGCCCTTTTCATACCCTCCTTCCCGTTCCCCTCCCTTTCGACACAGTACCCTCGCCTTGTGTAGCGTCGTGACTCCTGTCACGACGGAGAATTCGTTGCCACAGGAGTGGCAACGCTACGAAAAGCCAGAGGTTTAGACACAGTGAAAAGGATTCTCATATTTTTAATATCAGCAGTAATGCTGTTATCCTTGGTAAGCATGCTCCCGGCATGCAGTGACGAGGAAACAAGTTCTCCCACACCAGCAGCCACAACCTCTCCCGGGGAAGTCCCTCCCTTGCCAAAGACAAGCAGGCTGAAGGTCGCCACAACCACCAGCCTCTACGATACCGGGCTGTGGGGTTACCTGGAGCCAATGTTCGAAGATAAGTACGGTGTTGAACTGGACGTACTCTACGCCGGCACCGGGAAGGCCCTCGAGTGGGGGATAAGAGGCGACGTGGACGTTATTACCGTCCACTCCAGGTCCCGCGAGGAGCAATTCGTGGCCGATGGCTACGGTGTAGAACGAGTGCCCTTTGCCTACAACTATTTCCTTATCATCGGTCCTGAGGCCGATCCGGCAGGCATCAGCGGCATGAGTCCAGAGGATGCATTTACCCAGTTGATAGCTGAGGGCGAGTCAATCCCGGACGTCAAGTTCGTCTCCAGGGGGGATGATTCCGGCACACACGGCAAGGAGAAGGCGATCTGGGCCAGCGCGGGTTACGAATACGAGGATGTCAGAACATCGGGGGGTTGGTACGTAGAGACCGGAAGCGGCATGGGGCCCACCCTTGTGATGGCAAACGAAATGCGGGCCTACACCCTGAGCGATATCGGGACATTCCTGGCTTACCAGGGCGATCTGGAGTTGGTCCCGCTGGTAGATGAAGGGGACATACTGCTCAACGTCTATTCGGTGATCGTTGTAGCCAGTACAAAATATCCAGATATGGCAAACAATCTGGTGGAATTCCTCACATCGGACGAAATACAGGACCTGATCGGCAGGTACGGGGTAGACGAATTCGGAAGACCGCTATTCACTCCTTGCGCCGGCCAAGACATGTAGGAGACCATGTCCGAACTAGCTGACGCTTTCGTCACCGCTCTGAAGCTGATTTTCACCGGAGACCCCGAGGTTATGGCGGTAGCAGCCAGAACCTTGGGGATCTCCTGCAGCGCCACGTTTTTCGCAGCGCTGATATCCATACCTATCGCCTGCCTGATACATTTCAACCATTTCAAAGGCAAAGGCACCCTGATAAGCATCTTGCAGACCTTCTATGCCATACCCACTGTTCTCGTCGGCTTGCTGGTATTCATAATATTCTCCAGAGCAGGACCGCTTGGCGGCTTGGGCATTCTTTTCACCCCCCAGGTCATGGTAATAGGACAGGTTGTGTTGATCTCGCCCCTTATGACCGGACTTACGGTTTCAGCCTTGAGCGGGGTGAGGCCCGAAATCAGGGATACTGCCGTCTCCCTGGGCGCCGGCAGACTCCAAATGGCGCGGACGGTGTTAGTAGAAGCCAAATACGCCACGCTGACCGCCGTTTTGATCGGCTTCGGTCGAGCCATCTCCGAGGTCGGGCTCGCAATAATGGTTGGCGGCAACATCAGAGGCTTCACCAGGACACTCACCACAGCGATGTCACTCGAGACATCTATGGGAAATATCGAGCTTTCTATGGCGCTTGGGATCATCCTACTCTCGCTGGCGCTCATTGTCATCATAATACCAAGCTGGATACAGCAGAGATCGAGCAGGGTGCAGCAGAGGTAGAAGATGTTGCTGGAAGTGAACGAACTGTGCCAGAGATTCGGGAATAGCGACATATTGAAAGACATCAACCTGGAAGTAGAGCGAGGGGAGACCTTCGTCATAGTAGGCCCCACCGGCTCTGGCAAGACAACATTACTGCGCCTGATAGGCCTCCTGGACAAACCCGCATCGGGTACAATCCGGTTCGGCGGCCGGGAGGTCCCGGATTCTGCGAGGGCCAGGCTGGAGCTACGCAGAAGAATAGCGATAGTCTTCCAGAGGCCCGCTGTGTTCAACGCTACCGTCTACGACAATGTTGCCTACGGCCTGAGAGTCAGGAAGGAGAAAAGAGCCAGCCTGCGCAACAAGGTAGCGAGAGCCCTGGAGACCGTAGGCCTCTCTGGATATGAGAAAAGGGATGCGCAAACTCTCTCGGGCGGAGAAACTCAGCGGGTAGCCCTGGCAAGGGCGATGGTATTTGAACCCGAGCTGTTGCTGCTGGACGAGCCCACAGCAAACCTTGACCCCGTGTACATATCGAATGTGGAAAGGCTGATATCACAGATCATTCGAGATCTGGACACCACCGTAATAATGTCCACCCACGACATGTTCCAGGGGCAGCGACTAGCCGACAGGATAGGGGTGATCATATCCGGTGAGATGCTGCAAACGAGTGACCCGAGGGAGATATTCAGCAGGCCTCAAAGCAGAAGCCTGGCCGAGTTCGTAGGCAGCGAGAACATACTCAGAGGAGTGATAGCCTCCAACGAGGACGGCATCGTCACAATCGACACCGACGGCATACCCTTGGAGGCCATATCAAACCTCGATCCCGGCAGCGAGGTGTATGCCTGCATCCGCCCCGAAGAGGTGATTCTAGCACCAGCGAAGGACTTAACCAGCGCCAGAAACACCTTCCCCGGTGAAGTGAGTCATATTGTATTGTTCGGCCCTCTTGCTCGCGTCGAGATTGACTGCGGTTTCCCCCTGGTTGCCCTGATAACTAAGAAATCGGCAGAGGAGATGGGCCTGCAAACAGGAAGCTGCATCTATGCCTACTTCAAGGCCACGGGAGTTCACATCATTGAAAGGTAGGGGGCACCCCGCGGGTTGCCCCTGCGCGAATCGCCTAGTCCACCAGGTTGATAATCGCCACTCCACCCACGACGAGGGCAATAGACGCTATCTTCAAGGCCGCAATGCCCGGGCTGAAGCGCTCATCCAGCACAGTCGGGAAGGAGCGGCTCAATACCAGGGCATAGAGGAAGACGAAAAAAGGCCGGATGCCCATGACAGTGGAGACCAGCGATACGGGCCCCCTTTCGATAGCCCAGAAAGACAGAACAATGCCCACCAGGGCGATGGTCTCGTTGAAGGCGATCAGCGTCAGAGTAGTGCCCCTTCCTGTCATGCCCCACAGATCCCTTAAGACCTTGGGGCGCATAGAGAGGAGGCAGAACACGCCACCGAGGCATATGGCAGTTATCGAATACATATTCCAGAATGAGATATAGTCAGAGGCGTACTTGGTGGCGACGTTAGCCACACCAAAGAGCAGACTGGAGGCTAAGAGCATGACGAAAGACCGGTGCAGCCGAACACCCCGCCCTTGACCCCAGCTCTTCAGGGAGATGAGCACTGCGCCGGCTACGGTCATGAATATCGCCAGCCACTGCAGATAATTCAATGACTCACCGAGCAGGGGCACAGCCAGGATAGCCACAACAACCGGATGGGCGTAGACCACGGGAATAATACGGGTTACCTCTTCGGTACGCATCGCATACAGCATTAAGAGAGCTGCTGCCGTGCGGGTTACAGCCGAAACAACGGCCATAAACCAGGGGAAGGCATCTACCCCGCTGACCGGAGGATGGAGGGCAAAAAAGATCAGCCCGAAGCTGAGGTGAATAACGCCCGCCGGAATCAGGAACGTCCAGAAGCTGGGCATCCTCCTCGATATGAGATGGCTATCGACTACACTAACCACTGCCATGAGGGCAGCTACCACCAGGGCAGCGGTAATCCAGGTCACAGTTAATCAAACTCACTTTCAGGATATCGGTCAGGGCATATCTT
>DAOUTY010000163.1 GCA_030668425.1 Chloroflexota bacterium | reverse complement strand
TCGTGACCACGCGGCGCGAGGGGACCAGCATCTACTACAGCCTGGCCAACCCCAAGATCGCCCAAGCCTGCGACCTGGTGCGGGAGGTGCTTGCGGACCAGCTGGCTGAGAACCAGGCTCTGGCCGATTCCCTCGGCCGTCCCGGCGAAGAAACCTAGGCAAGCAGCGGAGGGGGCGGTAGGACCCCAGCGTTCACAGGCGCCCGTACCTGGACAGGGTTGACAACTACCCCCATTTAGCGCAATATGCTTCACGTCTGACACACTCTCAGAGAGTTTGACAGCGGAGCGCAAGATGACGAAGAGTATCGCCGAAATCAATGAGAAGATCGCCAAGGGCCAGGCGGTGGTGGTTACCGCTGAAGAGGTCATAGACCTTGTCAATAAGAAAGGCGTAGCCAAGGCTGCCAAAGAGATCGACGTGGTGACCACGGGCACGTTCGGCCCCATGTGCTCATCAGGCGCCTTCTTCAATCTGGGACATTCCAAGCCGCGCATAAAGGCCGGTGGAGGGCATGTTTACCTGAACGAAGTGCCTGCCTATGCCGGCATCGCGGCGGTAGATATCTTCCTCGGGGCCACAGCTATACCCGATGAAGACCCCAGAAACAGGATTCATCCCGGTGAATTCAACTATGGCGGCGGCCATGTAATTGAGGACCTAGTTGCAGGCAAGGACGTCAGGCTGGTGATCACCGCCCATGGAACCGATTGCTACCCGAGGCGGAAGCTCGAAACCTGGATCAACCTGGAAAGCATGAACGAGGCGCTGCTTTTCGACATCAGAAACGCCTACCAGAACTACAATGTAGCGGTTAACCTCGGAGAGCGAACGATCTACACCTACATGGGGGTGCTCAAGCCCAACCTGGGCAATGCCAACTACTCCACCTCGGGGCAGCTATCGCCGCTGTTCAACGACCCGTATTACAAAACCATTGGCGTAGGTACGAGGATATTTCTCGGGGGAGGCACCGGTTATGTAGCCTGGCACGGCACACAGCACAACCCCAACGTCTTGCGTACCGAGAAAGGCTTGCCCCGGCGGGGGGCGGCAACATTAGCGGTGACGGGCGATTTGAAGCAGATGAGCCCGCGGTGGCTGGTGGGAACGAGCTTTATCGGCTACGGCGCTACCCTTACCGTCGGTATCGGAGTGCCCATACCCATACTCTCCGAGGAGATACTCAGCTATACGGCGGTTACCGACAATGAGATATTCGCCCCTATCATAGACTACTTCGAAGCCTACCCTCAGCGAAGCCCGGATATTCTGGGAGAGGTGAGCTACGCCCAGCTCAAGAGCGGCAAGATCAAGATTCAGGGGAAGGATGTGCCCACTGCCTCTCTCTCGAGCTATTCCAGGGCAGTTGAAATTGCCAACATCCTCAAGGGCTGGATTCAAAAGGGTGAGTTCTATATCACTGAGTCTGTGTCACCCCTGCCCGGGGTGGATTCGGGGGTTATTGTCAAGCCCATGCAGGAGCGCCCATTTGAGGAAGAAGGCTGAGCGGAAGGAGCAACAAGGTGACCAAGGGAAAGAAAGTTGTCCTGCGTTTCCCACACCGGCTGGTAGATAAGCCGATTGTATACCGGCTGGTTAAGGACTACGACCTCCAGTTCAACATTCTGAAGGCCTCCGTCACCCCCAAGGAGGAAGGCCTGCTGGTATTGGAGTTGAGCGGCAAGAAGAAGAGCTATGACGAAGCGATTCGCTTCCTCACCGAGGCCGGGGTAGAAACGCAACTGCTGGTCCAGGATGTGTTTCGCAACGAGGACCGGTGTACCCACTGCGGCGCCTGCGTTACTATATGCCCTGTGAGCGCCTTCATTGTCGACCCCGTAACCAGACGAGTTGACTTCCACGACACCAAGTGCATTGCCTGCGAGCTTTGCATCAAGGCATGTCCGGTCAGGGCTATGGAAGTGCGTCTCTAGGAAATGTATGAGCCTAGAACCTATAGACACTGGGTCAGCGACAAGGACCTCGTCTCCTTCTCGGTGACAGTCAAGGAAACCGACCTGCTCATCAGAGCGCAGCGCGATCTGCAGGCCCAGGCTCTCGCAGCAACCAAGAAATACCGCTCCGAACTGGAGCAGTACATCATCTCACATCCCGCCTTCACCGTCTCACTTGAACCCCTATCCGTTGAGAAGGATGCCCCGTCACTGGTGAAGGACATGGCTGAGGCCGCTCAGCAGGCAGGCGTGGGCCCTATGGCAGCAGTCGCCGGTGCCATAGCTGAGGCAGTAGGGAAAGAACTCCTCCCTTTCTCCGATGATGTCATTGTGGAAAACGGGGGGGACATCTTCATGAAGACTTCAAAGGAACGGCTCATAGGTGTGTATGCCGGGGAATCCAAGCTCACCGGAAAGATAGCCCTCGCCATCCAGCCGGAGGAAACGCCCCTGGGCATTTGTACCTCCTCCGGGTCGGTGGGGCATTCTCTCAGTTTCGGCGAAGCTGACGCGGTCATCGTCCTGGCTCCATCGACTTCGTTGGCCGACGCCGCAGCCACTGCAATAGGCAACCGGGTCAGCTCAGCAGGCGATATCCAGAAAGCGTTACAGTTTGCTCAAGGTATAGAGGGACTGAGAGGCGTAGCGATCATCAAGGATGACCATCTGGGGCTCTATGGCCAGATAAAAATAGCTGACTTTGACCAGGAATAGAGCGCCGCTAGCTTATCCGAGACTCAGGATCATACACCCGCCCCTTCCACCTGACGCCGGCGCCAGTCAGGTGCTGGAAGCTGGCATAAAGGCCCACCAGCAGTAGGAGGCCAATGCCAATGGGATGCAGAACGATTGACGACTTGGGCTGGGAGAAGCGTCGGCCCACCAGAAAGCGCGCCAGCAGCAGAATAACCACCTGAAGGCCAACCAACATCTGCCAACTGAAGGCCGGCTCCGAGAGCAGCAAGCCGTGTGCCAACCATAAAAATGGCGCCAGGAAAAGGAGCGTTACCACAACCATCATCACGATCAAACCGAAGACAGACAGCGAGGCCACCGTATAGAGCCATCTGGCGATACCATCCCACATAGAGCCGAACTCCCGATACATTTGACAGGAAACCAGTGACGACAGGTCCAGCGTCAGCTGCCGGTAGTGGTGCCGCGCCATCTCTCTCGCCAGCCAAACGTCCTCTACTATACGCGACTTCACAGCCTCGTGACCACCAATGCTTCGATACTCCTGGGCCGAGAAGAACAGGAACTGCCCGATAGCCACCGAAGGTAGCGCGCGCTCCGAGCGCTGCAACCACCACAAAGGCATCCAGTACAGGAGCATGAAATAGAAGAGAATAGGTAGAGTCATCTTCTGCCAGATCGAGGTGGTCTGCTGATAAGGGAAGCCGGAGATAAACACAGCACGTGAGCCGATAGCCGTACCCAGTACATAGCGCAGTACCGAGGGTGCATGCACCGTATCAGCGTCGGTAAACAGCAGCCAGGAGCCGCGAGCCTTCCGGGCCAACTGGTGACAGGCAAAGGGCTTGCCTGCCCACCCGGGGAGCAGTGGTCGCCCCCGCAGTAGCCTCACCCGGGGGTCTTCCGCAGCAATCGAAGCCACTATGTCAGCGGTGCGATCAGTCGACGAATCATCCAGCACAAGTATCTCAAAATTTGGATAGTCCTGCCGTCGCAAAGACTCAAGGCAGGTCCCTATGTTGGCCTCCTCGTTCCTCGCCGGGATGAGCACAGAGATTAGAGGGGCAGGCTCAGGTAGTTCAACGTCAGATTTGGCTCTCCTCAGAGTTCTCAGGTTCAGGAGAAGATTGAGGAGCAGTGCGGCAAGCAGAATAGCGACTAGCTGTTGGTAAAGCATCTACGAAGCTCCAGTGCCGGTGTGGCTAACACTGTCTGCCTCCCTGGTCTTGACTACGTCATCGCCTGACGCCCATCCTTTGATAAAGGACGGCATCACGATCAGGCAGCCGGCGAGAGCCCATTCCCAAGAGGCATACCACGATCCCAGCACTATGGGAACAGAGACGCGAAAAATTCGATTGCTCAGTAAATGCCGCTTAGTGGTCGCCAAGGGCACGAGATAGAAGACCGCCATAATGAGCACCGCCACGACATTGAGCAGGACCAGGCCCACCATCCCGATGGTCAGTCCCTGGCCACCACCACCCTTAAGCCAGACGCTCCAGCTACAGCCAAAGATGGCAGCGATCAGAATAACCAGGCTGGCCCACAGCTCGCCCACTAAAGCATTGGCTATGAAAATACAAACAACACCCTTAGCTATCTCTGCCAACAGGGCCGCTATGCCAGGACGTCTCCCGCCATGGATCATCACCGCCGTCACCGTGGCATTGCCCGTCCCCAGCGTCCGGATATCCTTACCCGTGAAGAGGCGCATAGAGATATAGCCGGAAGGGACACTCCCAATCAGATAGCCAATCAACGCCAGAAGTACGAACATCATTTCAGTGACTCTAACTCTGCAAGGAGCAACGCTGTACTAGCTACCCCTTTGGCTACTCTAAGCAACTAGTCCCCTTTTGTCAAGCTTCCCCGCCAAGTCCGGACTGCGCTGTCCAGTCCCGCGCAAATCTACACACATGGAGTTAAAGAATGGATTCAGAACATGAAGAGGACATTAGCAGGAGCTTGCAATCGGCTTACGCTATGAACAGCAAAGAGGCGACCGCATGCGG
>DAOUTY010000077.1 GCA_030668425.1 Chloroflexota bacterium | reverse complement strand
GACCGGTGTAGCTTTAGCTACCTTAGTGGGGATTGCTGCTGGGCTGGGAGCGCTGGCCTTAAGGTAGAGGACATAGCCACGAAGTCGCCAATTGTAGCTTACCCTGATCAGTCTCTGCACGAGGTCATGCTCAAGCTTGGGGCTAAGGATGTGGGACGTATCCCAGTGGTTGATCGCGAGGACCGTAGTAAACTATTGGGAGTGTTGCGGCGACATGATATTATAAGAACGTATAGACGAAAGCTCGAGGAGAGTACCAGACGTGAGAGAGGCTACTGAGGTCGCAGAGGCCACATTCGCGAGCGAAATAGCTGGGGAACCGCAGGGCAAGGGAATCATCGACTACATAACCTTGCTGAAACCGCGTGAGACGAGTTTGCTGGCTTTCATCGGGATTTGCTCCGCGATAATTGCCGGGCAAGGCAGCGCTCCCTGGGATGTGCTTTTGCTCGCCTTGGTAGCGATCACACTGGGAAGCGCTGGCGCTAACGGCATAACCAATTACCTCGACCAGGATGTCGATGCCAGGATGAGGAGAACCCATCTACGGTCGCTGCCTGCGAAGCGGATAGTTCCTGCCAGAAGGGCGCTGGCATGGAGTGTCTTCTTGGTTCTTGTTGCTCTAACCGTGGCCTGGTTCCTGCATCCACTTTGCTTCGTCTTCGGTCTCAGCGGTACCGTTGCGGCCTCGGTATTTCGCAAAAGGGTGATGTGTGTTATTCAGGGCGGGATCGCAGGGTGTGCGCCGGTGCTCATCGGCTATGTGGCTGTCACCCACCAACTGGATATAACCATACTCTTTCTCTGCATTCTTATCGTTGTTTGGATACCCCTGCATGTTTGGAGCGTTATGGTCGCTAACCGTGAGGATTATCTCCAGGCCGGGGTCGTGTATTTCCCTGTCACCTGGAAGGCTGAGGATGCCATAAAGGTATTGATGCTCTTGTCGGTTATGCTCTATGCGGCCTCTATTGCTCTCTGGGTGGTGGGCGACTTCGGTTGGCTCTATTTCGCGGTGGCGAACGTCCTGGGCATCATCATGGTCTGCGCCAACTACAATCTCCTCAGAAGCGATGCCTCCCGGGACGCATGGAAGGTTTATAAACTTTCCGCTTTTCCTTATCTTGGAGTGATGTTCACCGTCCTCTGTTTAAATTTCTGGATATAGTTTTTGATGAGCCAGCTCTTCCAGTTAGCGAAGATGTGCTCCGAAACTGGGGCTCGTGCCGGGACTCTGATCACCCCTCACGGATCAGTGCCGACGCCTCTTTTCATGCCAGTGGGAAGCCAGGGGACAGTTAAGACCCTGACGCCTCACGACCTTGAATCATTGGGCGTGGGGATGGTTTTGGCCAATGCTTATCATCTCTATCTCAGGCCCGGGGTGGAGGTCATCAGGAGGCTGGGGGGATTACACAGGTTTATGGCCTGGGATGGGCCTATTCTCACCGATAGCGGTGGTTTTCAGGTGTTCAGCCTGGGACACCTTCGCCACATCGGTGACGAGGGGGCCTTATTCCGCTCGCACATCGATGGCAGCGAGCACTTTCTTACCCCTGAGCTAGCCATTGAAATTCAGGAGGAACTCGGGGCCGACATTATAATGGTGTTGGATGAATGCCCTCCCTATGGCGATGATTTTCAGGCCATCCGGCGAGCTATGGCGCGCAGCCATCTCTGGGCTGAGAGGTGCCAGCGAGCGCATGGGAAGGAAGGGCAAGCGCTTTTCGGTATTATACATGGGGGCACCCACGCCGAACTGCGGCGACAGTCGGCGGAATTTCTTACATCGTTGGATTTCCCCGGGTATGCCATTGGTGGCCTGAGCCTGGGGGAACCGAAGGAACTGATGCATTCCATGCTCGATGAAACGGTTCCCCTTATCCCCCGGGATAGACCGCGCTACTTGATGGGTGTGGGATCGCCAGAAGACCTGGTGGAGTGTGTTGCACATGGGATTGACATGTTCGATAGCGCCCTGCCTACCAGGCTGGGACGTAATGGCGCATTTTTCAGTAAGAACCGCCGCCTCAATATAGGGAATGCTTGCTTCAGGGAAGAAGACGGGCCGGTCGACCCTGACTGCGACTGCTACACATGCCGTAATTTCTCCGCTGCTTATCTTCACCACCTCTTCAAGTGCCAGGAGCTTCTAGCCTATCGATTGGCCACGCTCCATAACCTGAGTTTCATCACGAGATTGATGGAGCGGGTAAGGCAATCCATTCTTGACGATACCTTTCCCACATTCAGAGAAACCTTTCTCCAGCGCTATCAGCCCACCGATGCTGATGTCAGGGCGGAGCAGAAGCAGAAGTGGCTGGAGTCGCGTCTGGGCAAACAGCCTCTTGATTGACGCGTTTACATTCAGTTGGCGCGCGGAAGTTCTGTTCCTTTACACACTGTTTCTGTTTTGCTAAACTCTGGCTAGGAATACAAGCCGTTTCCAGAAGGCCAGGAAGGGGTTCAAAATGGGGAAAAGAGATTTTAGACACAGAGAGACGAAGAAGCCCAAGAAAGGGGCCAAGAAGCCGTCAGTCTCCGAACTGTTGCCCACTCCTACCACCGTTGAGGTGGTCAAGAAGAAGAAAGAGAAGAGCCCTGAGGAAGAAGAGTAGATCAACAGCAGCCTATCGGCAGCTATATGAAGCGGGCAAGCTACGGAAGAGAGTGGAACAGGCCCTGGCGCTGCTGGAGGATTGCCATCTCTGTCCTCGCGGATGTGGGGTTAACCGCTTGGAGGGGGAGGTGGGTAAGTGTCGTACTGGAAGGCAAGCGCTGGTTTCGAGCTCCGGGCCACACTTTGGAGAGGAGGCGTCGCTGGTTGGGAGTGGCGGTTCGGGAACTATATTCTTTACCTATTGCAACCTCAGGTGCTGTTTCTGCCAGAACTACACTATTAGTCAAATGGGCGAAGGGCATGTAGTAACGAGCGAGGAACTGGCGGGGATGATGCTCTCTCTGGAACGGAGGGGTTGCCACAATATCAACTTTGTTAGCCCGACTCACGTCGTGCCCCAGGTTCTCGAGGCACTCGGGATCGCGGCAAAGGCTGGCCTCTCTGTCCCCCTGGTCTACAACAGCGGGGGTTACGACTCGGTAGAGACCCTCAAGCTTCTCGATGGAGTCGTCGACATCTATATGCCCGACATGAAGTATTCTGATGAGGAAACCTCCCGGCGCTTCTCCGGCATAAAGGATTACCCGGAAACGAACCGAGCAGCGGTGAAGGAGATGCATCGCCAGGTGGGGGATTTGGAGTTGGATGGCCATGGTGTCGCCATTCGAGGCTTGCTGGTGCGCCATCTCGTCTTGCCCCAAGGCCTGGCGGGGACTCCTGACGTTTGCCGCTTTCTGAGCCAGGAAATCTCGCCCAATACTTATCTCAATGTAATGGCCCAGTATCATCCCTGCTATAAGGCCTTCGATGTCCCCGAACTGGCGCGGTCTCTTTCCGGTGAGGAGTTCACTGAGGCGGTAAGAATTGCCCACCATCACGGACTTCACCGTCTGGACCGCATTGAGTCTCGCTCCTTCGCCAGGATTCTCAAGGTTTGCTAGTGTACCTGTGGAGTTAGTAGAATGCCTGAAAATACAGCTTTCTTGGCTACTGTGTATGGTCGCGTTCAGGGTGTCAATTTCCGTCTCTTTGTGGTGAGATGTGCCAGGGAGATGCAGCTAAAGGGCTACGTCAGGAATCTATTGGACGATGGGGCACTTGAGGTGTATGTGGAAGGCGGGAAAGAACAACTCGACGAGTTGCTTGGTCATATCTATCACGGCCCATCCCGGGCCGAAGTGGACCGGGTGGATGTGAGGTGGTCAGAATATAGCGGCAACTTCAAGAGCTTTGAGGTTCGGCGTTAGGTTCCTCCGTATCCACCGAGGTGGTAGGCCTCAATCCATAGTATCTGTTGTTGTCGATCATTCGTTTTAACTTGGGGATGGAGAGATCTCTGAGGCCACTGGTGTCGGTCAACCGCTGTTCCAGGCTGTCCTGTATCTGCGCCAGGGTGAGGGGGTTGTTGCCGTTGGCGAGAAAGAGGCGAAAGATCATCTCCATCAACGGCGCATTTGGGTTGAAAAACCCCTCCCATTTAGAGCAACACTGCTTCAGGGTGTTCAATAGAGCGGTTTCTGACTTCGGTATTTTCTTTTTTTGAGACGAGGGACATAAGCGGCTTGTGGCGAGCAATGCGAAGGAACTTCCCTGCTCCTGGTACCAGTTCAAATCTATGGAATAGCTACACTGTGCCTCTCCGTTATCCCTATCGTTCTCCATCGTCATTATTTGACCTCCCCTTTTCAGCTTTAATTTCCCCGATCAAGCGAAGGTATTCCGTCGTTACCCCTGCGGCCTGTGAAGCCTCGCAATCCACCTCGTAGGGCGAACCGACGAAGACCTTGCCATAGTCCTCGATATCCCCCTGGAGGGGGTCGTCGGCACTTGTTAGTTTCTTGCGACCGTCGACTATCCCTAGGTCGAAAGGTAGTGTGAAGTACAGGTCGGCAGCCATGTTGTCGACGTCTGGATGTCGCGCAACCCCGCTCAAGGCTTTCATCTCGCGCTGATACTTGGTGGTAGGTAGCAAACCCAGAAGGTTCTTGATGCTAAAATCGCCTTCTTCTGCTATTACCTTGAATGGGGCAATCGTTATCAGAAAATCGCAGGATAATATCACGTTGGGCACCCAGAATGTGGGGATGGCGAATGGCCTGGGGAGAGGGTTTTCCACTGCTACAGGGACGCATTGGTTGACATCGAGCAACATCGTGTGTGGGAAATCATAGCCCAGTTCCCGGTAAATCGAATGTATCGTTTCAGGACCTGCGCTTCTTTCGAGGAGGACGATGTCAGCACTGCTGATCCGCCTGATGCCAGCGATAACCGCCCCTACTGTCTCACGGCTGGTGGTTATCGGATGAGGCTGGGAGCAGCGGGCGCTGGGCTTGATCAGAACCCGGCGGGCAAATGCTACCTCTCTTGGTGGTTCGAAGACGAAATCGGCTGCCTCAAAAATCATTATCCATCTTTCTTTCTGACCGAGATATCAATACCAGTGGCTTGCGGAATCCTCTTGAGCGACGAGACCATGCCAAATAATACGTTGCTGAAGAGGCCATGGACAAAGTCATTCAGCGGAACTGGCTGCCCGTTGACAAAGAGGGAAACCGTCTGCCTCTCCTCTTTGCTGAGATATCGTTTTTCGATCAGATCAACCAGTCCTGATGCATCGTCTGCGGCGTATTGGGGAATATTGCGCTCCAGTTCTCCGTCGGTAACGATGGCCAGAAGTTCGTCCTGCTCGCAAATCAGGTCCTCTCCAAATTCCTTACGGTGAACCTCGATCTTGGTTGCTTTGTCCTGCTTGAATCCCTCAGCGAGTATGATGTCGAAATCCGAGCCGATTAACCGGGACAGCTCAGCCAGGGTACTATCGTGGTCAACCTTTCTCATAAGAACGAACTCATGGGGCGAGCTGATAACTACGGCATCGCTTCCTGCTTGGGCGTGGTGCCAGGAGTCTTTTCCCTCCTGGTCAAGGTCGATGTCGTGAGCGCTGTGCTTGACGGTGGCTACCCGGTAGCCTCGGTTCTTGAACTCCGCCACCAATTTCTGCATGACATATGTCTTGCCTACGCCCTTCTTGCCAACAATACATACTATTGGAATCATCTCCAGCTCCCTATCTGCTTCTTGGACTAGATGTCCACGTTCCAATCCAACATCTGTACCACAACGGTGTCTCCCACGGAGACGGCAGGTACATCTTCGGGGACAATCATGAGACCGTTGGCTTGAGCCATCGAGGTTAGGATTCCTGAGCCCTGCGGCCCCACGAGGCGGGCATGGTATTCCCGCTCTTGCTTGCTCACGAGCACCCGGGCGAAAATACGGCGTCCGTCCGTATTCTTAACGTGGCTTTCGCTCTTGGCGTGGATAGTAGCCTTCTCGAAATCCTTCCTGCCCAGCATTTTGAGGATGGCTGGCCGGGCGAATTGCTCGAAGGTTATCATTGAGCTCACTGGATTTCCGGGTAGTCCTAAGTGGGGGATCATCCTTTTACCCACTCGCAGTTGCCCGAAGGCCAGCGGCTTGCCCGGCTTCATGCGTACTGTCCAGAAGGTCACCTCTCCGTGCTTGGCGAGAACATCCTTGACCACGTCGTAGTCTCCCATTGATACGCCTGCCGAGGTGATGATCAGGTCGGCATCACGGGCCTCTTTTAACTTTTCCTCCAGCGCCTGGACATTATCACGGGCGATGCCCAGTATCTGGGGAATCCCACCGTAACGAGTAACTTGGGCAGCGAGGCTGTAGGTATTGCTGGTATAGATCTTGCCCAGCGGCAGGGGCGTGCCCACATCCACAAGCTCGTCGCCTGTGGCCAGGATTGCTACCAGAGGGCGCCGGATGACAGAGACCACCTGCTGCCCCAGCGAGGCCAGAACGCCAACCTCCTGAGGGCGAATCACCGTGCCCTTCCTCAAAACCAGGCTGCCGCTGTAGATATCCTCCCCCGCTCGCCTGATGTTCAGCCCCTTTTCAACCTCGCGTAGAACCCCGATCTCCGTCAGGGGCTCGTTCTGTGCCTTGCGTATCTCCTCGTCGGTGTCCTCGAACTGGACTACGGCGTCCGCGCCTTTTGGTATGGGTGCGCCGGTCATGATTCGGATGGCGGTGCCGGACATAACCTCCTCTTTTGTCAAATAACCCGCCGCTACCTCTCCGGTGACTCGAAGAACGTTGGGGGAGGAACGCGTGGCGCCCACCGTGCTCTGGGCCTGCACCGCGTAGCCGTCCATCGCTGAGTTGTCCATACCGGGTATGTTGATAGTTGAGTGTATGTCCTCAGCTATGACCTGCCCCAAGCTGTCCAGAAGCTCTTCATCCTCAGCTTCGAGGACATCGAAGTGGCTCAGTACTTTCTCCAGGGCTTCCTCAACAGAGATCATATCTCAGCATTCCTATTTTGGCCCAACGGTTCATTTACGCTGCTTTCCTGTCATTTCCAGTGCCTGCGATTGGCATGGTTCCCGGGGGTGATGTCTCGTGATGCCAGCAGCTGCGCTTTCTCCAGATCGGCTTTCGTATTGATATTGAAGAAGCTCAGATGCTCGGGGTCGAATCTATCTATCTCGTCTTTCTCCACATACCTTACGCTCACTGAATCAAGCAAGTCACTGATCTTGAGACTGCCCCCCTTAATCAGGCTTTCCATTGAGGGCAAGCAGTTCTTGGTGTAGACCGCGTGTAATGGCTCTTTATAGTCATCTATCCTGGGCATGATGACATCGAAACCAGGGGAAAGATCGATCATGTACCTCAGCAGGTCCAGGTTAAGAAAGGGCATGTCGCAGGCTACTGCCAGGTTATGGAAGTTGGACGAGTGCACCAGTCCGGTATAGATGCCTACCAGGGGGCCCTTTCCTGGATATAGGTCCACTACCGTTTTAGCTTCGGCATATGAAGAGAAGGTTGACTTCGATTGTCTATTTGAAATCACGATCAGAATTTCAGTGCTGAGTAAGCTCAGATTGCCGATGGTGCGCTCGATTAGGCTCTCTCCGGCAACTTCCTCTGTATGCTTCTCTTTACCCATGCGGGAGCCGCGGCCACCGGCGAGGACAATCGATGTCGTGTTCAAGGTGAAGGAGCCTGTTCCTCTAATCCTCAGCTTTATATACTTATTGTATCATTT
>DAOUTY010000225.1 GCA_030668425.1 Chloroflexota bacterium | reverse complement strand
GAGTAGAGACAGAGGGCTTTGCCATCGGAGAAAGGCATTGCCACCTGCAACTCCGGGTATACGTACTTACAGCGGTATTCCTCGAGCTCCAGGTCTTTGTAGATGGGGGCATAGTCGACCATCATGTGGTATATGGCATGGGTATTGTGGTAGAAACCGCCGAGGGTAACCTCCTCGGTCATGAGGCCGCCCCCGACCTCGAAGTATTTCTCCAGCACCAGGACCTTCTGACCCGCTTTGGCCAGGTAGGCCGCTACGCACAGCCCATTGGGCCCGCCGCCTATGATGATGAAGTCATATTTCGTTTGCATTTGCTCTCCTCCGAGTGTTGTATCTCACCGATTCACAATTTCATTGCTCTTTAAAAAAGGCGTCCTTCCCACGGCTTCCACAGGTCGTGTTTCTGGGCTATCCTCTTGTAGCAGTTGTAGCCAGCCCAGCCTGTCAGCCCGAGAGAGTAGTGGCAGCTTCCAGAGGCCATCCAGAAGTCCTCGATCCCGGGAATCTGGTACTGGGCAAATTCCGGTATGGGCCTCATCGCGCCCCACTGGCTGGGAGTGCCTGCAATCAATCCCCAGTTGCCATCGACGAAGTTGTCGCTCCTTTGCATGATGTCCCAGGGGGTATCTATGTTAGCAGCTATAACATTGTCCCAGGTCATGTTCGGCGCGTACTTCTGCCACTGTCTGAGGAAGTGATCGGGTGCCTCTTTCTTGATCTGCAGCCACTCCGCTTCAGTTCTCCAGCTGGCGGGGAACGCCATCTCCTCCAGTAGAGCAACGTGCTTTCCGGGCGGTGCATAGCGCGGATCCCACTTGGTATCAGTAGCCTCCCAGAGATACAGCCTCTCCGGCCATTGTCCCGGCCTGATGTGCTGATTATTAAAGCGATACTCCCGGTCAAGGTATTCGATATCGGCATCGCCCATGAATATCCAGCGTGCATCACCGCAGTCGGGATTCCACGCCGCTGCTTTGTACTCAGGAAGCTCGTGGAAGGCGATGTGCCCCCAGAATATCTGGCCCCTATCGGTCCTGATCTTGGCGATCTTCCGGCGATACTCAGCGCCTCCGGGGCCCAGATCCACGTTATGCAGGTGTCTGGCAAGGGTCTGGGTAATTACTATGGAGGTGATTACCATCTTTTTAGCCTCTATCCGGGTACCGTCGGCCAGCTTTATACCGGTGGCACGGCCGTTCTCCACCAGTATTTCATCCACATCAGCGCCCACGAAGAACTTCCCCCCTTCCTCGCTCAATGCCCTCTGAAGAGCATGGATAGCATTATGAGTGCCGCCCTCGTATACCCCACCTCCGAATCCGATTACCTGCATGGGCACGTTAGACAACATAATAGGCAGCGGGGCCGCGTCGTCCGGATATATGCCGGCGGAGCCGAGCATTCTCAGGGAATGTGCCCTCAACTCATCGCTGTCAAAGAGATCGGAGACGTATTCGGTTGCGGTCATAAACTGATGTCTGCGGTCGATACCTGAGTTAGGGTCCACAATTAAGGCCTCAATGGGATCGAGTTCGCCTGGCAGGGCGGGAGGATTCCACAGGACCTGCATGGCGGCGAAACCCCATTGCCATATCTTCCCTTCTGCGGACCACCTTGCCAGCGTCTCGGCGTCCCTGGGCGATATCCGCTCAACTTCATTGATGTTTTTCTCCACTATCTCTTCCTGCGGGACGACTAGACCCGTTTCCTTGTCCCACGATATCGAACGGTACGAGACTATGCATCTCTCGTCGGGAAACACCATCGAGCTATGCACGGGGGGGAAAATGTAGTTTAGGCCCCTCTCATGAAGCTTGAAGTCCTGGTTCACCGGGCTGGCCCAAAGCCCCGCCACGTGAGCACAGGGGTTCCCGATGAAACCGGATATGGGCCGTGACTCAGTACAGCCGCCTCCACCTAACTCACGCCGTTGCTCGAAAAGGCCTACGGTATACCCGTTCCTTATCATGTAATTGGCGGCTATAAGGCCCTGATGTCCTCCTCCGACGACCACTACATCAAAACTTGCATCAGCCACTTTTACCTCCTTTGGTGAGCCTTAACGTAACACACTGTCATGTCCTGTTCAAGCATTCATTACCAACTTTGGTCCATAACTTTCGTTCAGTCTTTCCACACCGTTTCTCAACACTAAGCTGGTATGAGAGCCGCTCGTTGCGTTTCTCCGCTGACGGAAATAGGAGAACCCGCGATATAAATGAGAGCCATTTCGTGAGGGCTTCAAGTGCGGATTAAGAAATGCTCGTCTTAGGAGGGGAAGGATGGGAGTTCTCACTTAGAAGTACAGCTAGCCCGCACTCATGTTTCCGGGACAGACTAAACTTTGGACTGGCCCAAAGGGAAAAAGAAGCCGCCGTTGAAAGTCGCTTATCCTGAAGATGCTGGAGCCATTTGGTGCCAGACGGGGTCAATCCTGTTCACGTTTTCGTTTGAGCAGTTCAGCTACCGCCCCTATGGCTTCCGGGTCCAGGGACGCCAACAAGTCTGCAAGCTCATCCAGGGAAAAGACTTCCCGAATGTCTAGGTATCCCCGGATAAAGGCCAGGATAACCGCCTGCGCCCTGTTACGCGCTTTCAGCTTCTTGCATGCATCGTGCAAGTAGCTCTTCACCGTGCTGGTGGATATGCACAGTGTGTTGGCAATCTCTTTATTGAGCAGCCCCCGAGCAACGAGGGCAAGCACCTGTCGCTCACTCTCTGTTAGCACGGTGTCCTGCTGGTCCGAAATGATGTCTCGCATAACCAAACTGGCAGAATAAGGTGGATATAACTTTAGTATGCGGACTAGTTCTTTGTCAAGCTGAGGTTTGTGTCTAATTGCAGTATCATCGCAGGTATTGATTTACCCTAAGCCCGGCATGCGCGACTGCATTAGTGCGAAAGCTGGCAACATTGGTGGCAACAGTCCTTGCCTCTGACACTTCAAGCTATATCACAGGGCAGACCATATCTGTCGACGGTGGTACACTAGCATAAGACTCACAGGAAGCCAGAAAGGCGCAACCACACCTGGTGGTCAGACCGAACCCCATCGGGGCCGCATGT
>DAOUTY010000083.1 GCA_030668425.1 Chloroflexota bacterium | reverse complement strand
AAGATAGAACGTGCCGGCAGCAAGGTTATCTTCTACAAAGAGGTAAGACCTCGAGCTCGGAAAGCAGCGCAACATGAAGCAGCAATCTGGCCAGTACAGCAAGATAGAAGCGATGAGCAAAATCCGTACGAATCTGAATATGAACCTGAACCTGACGCTGAGCCCGCACTCGCTGATGCCACTCAATCCACGTTTGCATCTGCCCCCACACAGGACCTGACGCATAGGCCGACTCCCACCCCAACGCCTGTGCAAAAAGAAAAGCTTCTGGCATTCGATTTCGATGAAGAGTGGGAGGAACCAATGATACATGGGCAAAAAGCATGTGAAGCCCGTATAGAGGAGTACACTGGCAATACTTTTAAGGCTTTCGGGCATAACTTTGTTGTCACGGAGGTTGAACAGTTGCCTTTGGGCGACATCTCGCAGAAGTGGTTCAAACAGCATGGTCTTTTCAGCCCCAGAGAATTCCAGGAAATTTGGAAACAGCACCATAGGGGGGAGTTCGACCCAAAGCAGATTGTCTGGTTGCACCATTTCAAGAGAGGGTTTGAACCGCCGATTGAACCGGATTCTGACATATACCTTGAATCCGAAGTTCAGGATTGACTGAGCGGCCCTATATTGAGTCCGATGGATCTCTCCAGAATGTTAAGCAATCTGGAGAGAATCCCCCAAGGCTTCCTCGTCCCTGATGATATAATGTCCCCACCAAAGCCAAAGGTGCTGCGAAAGGAGAAGGAAGTGCCGAAAGCAAAGGTAAATGAAATCAATATAGCGTACGATGTTGATGGGCAGGGTGAGCCCTTGGTTCTGTTAATGGGATTGGGAGGGACACGGCAAAGTTGGGTCTTCCAGAAACGAACCTTCAGTAAGCACTTCAAGGTTATCACCTTTGACAGCAGAGGCATCGGTAAAAGCGACAAGCCTGACGAGCCTTTTACCATCAAGACAATGGCGGATGATACCATCGGTCTTATGGACCGTCTAGACATCGATAAGGCTCATGTCCTCGGAGTATCTCATGGAGGTAGAGTTGCGCAGGAAGTGGCAATTAATTATCCCGAAAGGGTAAACAAGCTGGTTCTGGCAAGCACTAATACCGGTGCAGAGGGCGTTGACGACCTGCCTCCCGAAATGCTAAGCGCCTTTGGTCGCAAGGAACGCGCCAGTCAATCCGATATCATATATGCTGGCATGAAAAAGTGTACTATCTGCCAAGAAGACCATCAGGGGAAAGAACTCTGGGAGCATATGTGGGCGGCACACCGTCCTCAGATGCTCGAATGGGCCAAAGTCATTGACTTTTATAAGATAATTTCTCTGGGCTTTAATAAGAGATTTTATAGGATTTTCATCTTACCGCTCGCCCTATTGCAACTGAAATTGGGCGGTATCAAAGCGCATATTAGACTAATCGAAGCTACTGTCGGTAACAGCACACTGGACAGGTTGCATCTAATCGAAGCCCCTACCCTGGTGATATTAGGTACTGAGGATAAATTCTGCCCGCCTCGCTCCATAGAAGCGCTGGCAACCAAGATACCCAATGCCAAATTAGTCAAGATTGAGGGAGGCTCTCATAACATTCTGGTAGAAATGAGGGGCAGATTTAATAAGGAAGTCCTGGATTTCTTGAGAGAAAATTAAGTGAGTTGTGCTCTTTGCAGGTGTTTGATAAGTGAACAAAGAATCCACTGGATTATGCGCGATACCAGGCACCATTCCAAAACTTGCCTACGGAGCTTTGAGATCAAAATCTGAGGCTGTATTACTCTTGCCATATATGATAGGTATAGAACACGGTACATTAGCCTTCCTGGGAAATCTCAGAGGATTGAATTTTTTAACCTAATCATAGTAGCCCCCCGAACACAACACGCGACTCTGAAGTATTATGTCAATTTTCTCATTGGCGCCTGGGGGCGGGTATTGAGAAGCTTCGTCAAATTGCACCTGTGGATTCTAACTGTTATAATACTCATGGGTTAGCTTCGAAATCGCTGGGGATTAGTCTAGCGGTAGGACAACGGACTCTGGATCCGTGGGCCCAGGTTCGAATCCTGGATCCCCAGCCACTTGAGAGATTCCAACCAAACAGCGTAAGAGTGGCGCATTCGTCTAGCGGCCTAGGACACCGCCCTCTCAAGGCGGAGATCAGGGGTTCGAATCCCCTATGCGCTACCAGTATAATTGAACAGGGAAGAAGATGAGCGACATATTAGATGAAGCCTCTGCTGTGGTGCAGTGCAAGGAATGCCCGTGGTATAAGTCCTGCGTAATGCCGATGAGGTTCACTGCCGACGACATCAGAAGGCAGCTACCAAATTCATCCTTAGTTACTGATGATGCCACCATGTCCAGATACTTTGCTGAACTTGCCTCAGCTACGCAGAATTTCCTCCTCGAAGGTTGTCCCGTCTTCATCCAACGACTGAGGGACAACCCCAAACTTGCAGAACGAATCAAGAAGATGATGCAAAGTTGGGGAATGGAAGAGATTGACAGTTCCCAGACCTAGAGCCGTTATTCCTCTCGACTCCGCCAGGTCTTCGAGCGCAAAACGTGTCGCACCTTCATAGCTGCCGCCACAATCTGAAACCACTCACAACTACTGACATGCTATACTATAGTCCGCACTGCACCTGAGAATGAGAAGGCCATGATCGAACTACACAATGTTTGGCGGTTGTACCGCATGGGGCGAGAGACAATCAACGCCCTGGCCAGCATAAACCTGGAGATCAGCGAGGGTGAATTTGTATCCATCGTCGGCCCTTCAGGATCGGGCAAGAGCACACTCCTTAACATTATAGGAGGCCTCGATTCCCCCACCACTGGAAGAATCGAGGTCGATGGCCAAGACCTCAGCAAAGCCAGCGACAAAGAGCTTTCTTCCTATCGCAACAAAAAGGTGGGGGTCGTATTTCAAACCTTTAACCTGCAATCCACTCACTCTGCCCTGGAAAATGTGTCCCTGCCCCTGGTGTTCGCCAGAGTCCCTTTGAGAAAGCGCAATCAAATAGCCGAGGAGGTCATGAAAACAGTAGGGCTTTCCGGCCGTTTGAAGCACACGCCAAGTCAACTTTCAGGAGGAGAGAGGCAGCGGGTTGCTATCGCCCGCGCTCTGGTAAATAACCCAAAGATCCTGCTTGCAGATGAGCCTACTGGAAACCTCGACAGCAAAACCAGCGAACAAATCATGGGGCTCCTGACCAGTCTGAATAAGGAAAGAGGGATAACACTTGTGCTGGTTACCCATGACCTGAAAACCGCAGAGCACGCAGATCGCATGATTCAAATGTTTGACGGGCAAATAGCCGGGGCAGCCGATAGAAAGTAATGTTGTGAGTTTATTAGACTTTCTGCGTAGCGCTTTTTTCAACCTGGGACGCAGGAAGCTGCGCAGTTCTCTGACTATCCTGGCCGTGGTCATCGGAGCCAGCCTGGTCTCATTGCTTCTCTCCCTGGGGATCGGAGTGGAGGGGTTCCTTACCGCTCAGATCCGAGCCATGATGCCACCAAACGTGGTTATGGTCGCCTATTCTGAGCAGGTATTTGAGATAGGTTTCACAGGGCCTATGTTCGGTGGCAAACCCGAAGAGATATCTGAGGACGAGGGGGGGAGCCGTTTCGACCTGAAGCCATTGACAGCGCAGAATAGGGAGGATATTGAAGCTCTAGAGCATGTAGAACGTACTGACCCCTATATATTGCTCACGGCAGATTCGGTGAGATTGCAGGGGGCAGAAGCGAAGTTCCGTACTGCGCTCAGTTCTCTTCCAGCGTATCAGGCAGAGATGAGGCAGCTTGTGGCGGGAAGGCATATCACTGACCAGTCTCTAGGAGAATGCATTATCGCCAATGGGTACCTCGAATCCTTTGGTTTCCAGCAACCGCAGGATGCTCTAGGTCAAAAGCTCGTGATACAGGTAAAGCAGGCCAAGGGCATCTTTGGATTGCCCAGCGAGATCAAGGACTTCAACTTTGAGATAGTGGGCGTAGCTGAGAAGACGGTGAATTCGACGGAGATCATGATTTCCATCGAGGACGGTAAAGAAATTGCCCGCTTTTGGGCAGATAGCCCCAACATGTATTCTGATGAACTACCACCTTCTATCCTGCAAGCAAAAGTCGATGGCAGCCAGTATGCGGCTCAGGTAGCTCAGGAAATCGAAGACCTTGGTTTGGGCGCAATGACATCCGATGACGTGTTGGGAGTAATCGGTACCATCTTCGGTATCATACAAGCAGTTCTCAGCGCCTTCGGTCTGATCGCCCTGGGAGTGGCCTCACTGGGGGTCATCAACACATTGATCATGGCCATCTACGAGCGCACCAGGGAAATCGGGGTGATGAAGGCAGTGGGAGCATCCAAGAGTACAATTCGCCTCTTATTCACCGTAGAAGGGGCGAGCATAGGTTTCCTAGGGGGAATAATTGGCGTGGCCATCGCCTATGCCCTTGGCTCTGCCATCAACTGGGTTTCACACATTACCTTCCTCAAGGATTTCGAGACCTTTAAGATCTCAGTATTCCCTTGGTGGCTAATTGTAGGTGTCATCGCCCTGAGTACGATAATCGCCCTCTTGGCTGCGCTCTATCCGGCTCATCGCGCCTCCAACCTGGACCCCATCGAGGCATTGAGATACGAATAGGACTTGCGTCCTTGCGGCACCGTAAACCCACTGGACTTGTCCACCAATTCAATAGGATAGGAGCTTTCTTCAAGATTCTGATACCAAACACGAGGGGTATCGCTCTTTGAAGTTCGATGAACACCAACGACCGAAGAAGGAGAGTGAGTTGGACCAGGAAGAAGCAAGACCGGCACCGATAGTGCTAAAACCCATCGCCACAGTCAAGAACGAAATCAAAGAGGTGGGAAAGCGTTGCTGGAAAGAGATAGTGTCCGAGATTGTATTCAATCCCGGCTTCGAGGGTGCCATGGACGGCTTGGACGACTTCTCCCACATAATAGTCCTTTTCTGGATGCATCGATCTCATGCCTGGGAGAGTTCCATGTCCAAAACCCACCCTCAAGGGAGGCCAGACCTGCCTCTTGTCGGGGTGCTCGCCACACGCAGCCCAGTCCGGCCTAACCCGCTGGGGGTTGCAGTAGTGAAACTCCTGGAGCGAAGGGGCAACGTGCTCAGGGTCGTAGGGCTCGATGCCATCGATGACACACCCGTGGTGGACATCAAGGCCTATTTCCCCAGCGATGCAGCCGCTCAAGCCACGGTACCCGATTGGGTGCACAAGTTGCACCATCTGGACACAAAGTAACCTTTCGAGACCGGCACGTTTATGGATAGTCTGGAACGCGCAGAATCAGATACGGGCAGAAGTGGCCATCGCCCTCTGGAGCGACAACTAACTGAAGTCTACCGCCTCTTCTTCAATCACTACGGACCCCAGCACTGGTGGCCAGCAGATTCGCCCTTCGAGGTCATCGTAGGCGCTATCCTCACTCAATCCGCAGCCTGGGGAAATGTAGAGAAGGCTATTCTCAACCTGAAACAGGCAGAAGCCCTGGACCCTCTATCCCTGCGTCAGCTCCCCCTCGACGAGCTGGCGGAACTCATCTACCCCTCTGGTTACTACAATGCCAAGGCGCTAAAGCTCAAATCCTTCATCGAGTATCTAGGGAACGCTTACCAGGACTCTCTGGAGAGACTTTTCTCTCTCGATGTCCCCAGCCTCCGCAGAGAGCTTCTCTCCATTCACGGCATCGGCCCAGAAACGGCGGATTCAATAATCCTCTACGCCGCACACAAGCCGGTATTCGTCATTGACGCCTACACCCAACGCATATTTTCCCGACTGGGGCTGAGCCCACCACGAGGCAACTATGCCACTTTCCAGGCGCTGTTCATGGAGAACCTGTCCCCCGATGAAAAGCTGTTCAATGAATACCACGCTCTCCTCGTCCGCCACGGCAAAGAGGTGTGTAAGAAGGTTCCCCTTTGCGATCAATGTTGCCTGAGACAGATCTGCCTTCATCTCATACAACGTTGAGCCAAAAAAAGAGTGCTTAACTTGATATTGTCTTGTAAAGCTCCCCGGAGGAGATTCGGACCTCTTCCTCACCAAACCAACACAAAGCTCTTCTTGAAGGTTTTACCTTTCGTTTTACTTGGTGAGCCCGGGTGGTTTCGAGCACGTTTTACACGGTCACCTGCATGCCATCATAGGCAAAGCGGATCGCTTTGTTCTTCGATTCCAGGGCGCGGTAGTCGTCATGGCTGCGGTTCCAGTACTCCTCCAGATGAACGAACAGGACTTTTTTAGCCTGGATGCGCGCCGCCAGTTCCAAGGTCTGCTCGTAGGTATAGAGGGTGGTTCTGGAGACATGTTCGGGAGGATACCTGAAACCGTGTTTCAACCCCTTCTCAAATATCCCTGGCTGGATGATCAGCAGATCGGCTTGCTGAACCTCTTTTAGATGCTCCGGGAAGGGCTTGATATCGCATGGAGCGTAAACCACCTTGCGCCCTGACTTCTCAAAGACATACACGAAGGAGGTCTGGCGACCCCGGTCAACAGGGATGGCCGTGATCCCCATGCCTCCAACCTCGATTCTATCCCTGAAAAGATGGAGCCGTACGAAGCCGCTCTCCTGGTAGAAATCCAGCAGGGGCCCATACTGAGACCGGATCTCTCGCAAGGGCTCCGCTAGCTGTTCCGGCAGGAGCAAGCAAATCTGTTTCTCTGGATAGGCACGCCAGGTACGAAAATCCAGCGCGATCTGCTCTACTACCCGGAACCCTTCCGTATGATCAGGATCGAGATGGGTGAAGGTCAGGTAATCAACGCGGCGGATGCGCGAGCGGTTCAACATGCTCACAATCTCCGCAGGCGTGTCGATCAACAGATTGAGATCGTGAAGAAAAGCGGAGGGGCCTGCCCTGGCATAGGGAATACCCTTATCCCTGGCTTCCCGGCAGACCGGGCATCGGCATAGGGGTTTGGGGATGACCATGCACCCCCCGGAGCCCAGGATGGTCCATTTCATGAAAACTACACTGCAAAGTGAAGGTTGAAAAGTGTAAAAGTCAAAATTGCCTGGCCTTGCCCCTGGCAGCTATCACAGAGCTTGCGATAATCTTGATCAACCCGCCAGCTCCACTCTGCATTTTTCGGTTTGCGTTTTTCATTGGCTTCATGCGACCTTGATGCGCCCCGCTTCACACTCACGCTCGAGGTCAGCATTCATGTATTCAGTCTACGAACCGGCCTTCCGCAGGAAGAAATCCGGCCTCGCAGGGTCCCACCTGCCTACCAGCCTATCGAACACAGGTTCCGGCAATGTCTTCTTGAACATCCTGTAGTAATACAGCTCCTCTACGGAAGACATATGGGGGTTGCCGTCCACCTTGTT
>DAOUTY010000127.1 GCA_030668425.1 Chloroflexota bacterium | reverse complement strand
TCTTAGTGCAGGTTGGGGGCAACTGGTATCAGGGTGGTACTGCCCTATTTGAGCAGGGTGCTTTCACCACTGATATGGACTTGGTTGTAGATACTACCGAGAGCACCATAGGGTATCGGGACATTCCCCTGAACGAGGGCTGGAACCTTATCGGTCTGCCGCTTGCTCCTGCCGACACGGATATCGAGGTAGTGCTTGCTAATATCATGGACAATGTCAAGACAGTCTGGAACTACGACCTGAGCAACGTAGGGAACCCCTGGACATCATGGGCTCCTGTATGGGGTGGAGACCTTACGCAAATGGTTGACTGCAAAGGCTACTGGATAGACATGGAGGTCGCCGCCACCCTTACTGTTGAGGGCAACTCCGGTTTATAGCTATTTAATCACCCTATGAGAAGATAGCTACTAACAAGTTTTATGCGACCCAGGTGGCATTGGGGGAAGTGAATGGGATATCGCTAGCCCTTAATGACCCCGATTGGTCTTGCTTTGATTACCCTGGGGGATATACCGGCAGCATCTGTTATGTGCATCACCTCGGCTACATCCTTGTAGGCTGCTGGTGCCTCTTCGGCCAGGGAGGCGATGTTTGCCACTTGAATGGCGATCCCTTTGGCTGCCAGCTCGGCGGCAACGTCGGCGCCGCTAATACTTCTCCTTGCTGCTGAGCGACTCTTGGCCCTTCCCGCACCGTGACAGGTGGAGCCGAAGGTTTCCTCCATAGCCTTCTCAGTTCCCACCGCTACGTATGAGTAGCGTCCCATATCGCCGGGGATAAGAACCGGCTGTCCCACCTTGCGGTATGCCTCGGGTATATCAGGATGGCCGGCAGGAAATGCCCTTGTTGCACCTTTACGGTGGACGCAAACAGTGAGCTTTTTGCCTTCAACCTGGTGTTTCTCTATCTTGGCTATATTGTGTGCCACGTCGTAGACAAGCCTCATCCCCAGGTCACGCGGGCTTTTCCCCAGGACCCTTGAGAATGACTCTCTGGTCCAGTGGGTAATGCACTGGCGGTTTGCCCACGCATAGTTAGCAGCGCAGGCCATCGCTGCCAGGTAGGATTGACCTTCGGGTGAGTTTACAGGGGCGCACGCAAGCTGACGGTCAGGGAGATCGATGCCATAGTTCCTGACGGCAGTCCCCATTGTCTTCAGGTAATCGTCGCAGACCTGGTGGCCGAAACCTCTGGAGCCGGTGTGAATCAGTACAAGTATCTGTCCCTTTTCCTCTATACCGAAGGCTTGTGCTATCCCGGCATCGTAGACCTCATCGACGACCTGGATTTCCAGAAAGTGATTGCCTGAGCCCAGGGTACCGGATTGAGGTGTCCCGCGAGTCTTGGCCTTGATGCTCACTTTGTCAGGGTCTGCCCCTTTTAAGCAACCGTGATCCTCAGTGAATTCAAGGTCTTCTGGTTCGCCATATCCGGCCGCCACTGCCCAGCCAGCGCCTTTGAGCAGGAGTTTATCTATTTCGTTGCCTTTGAGTCTTATTTTTCCTTTAGAGCCTAAGCCCGATGGTACGTTGATGAAAAGATCGGCGAGGAGCCTCTCTATCTTGGGTTTGACCTCTCTCTCAGTTAAGTTCGTGCGCAAGAGACGCACGCCGCAGTTTATGTCGAAACCCACGCCGCCGGGGGATATCACGCCGTCATCCACCCTGGTAGCAGCAACTCCGCCTATCGGGAAGCCATAGCCCCAGTGTATGTCGGGCATAGCCAGCGACCTGCCCACTATCCCGGGAAGGAAAGCAACATTGGCCACCTGCTCCAGTGATTGCTCGTCCTGGATGTGGCGGAGCATCTGCTCATCCGAGAAGATCAGCCCGGGGACTCTCATACCCGGCTTATAGGTTATGGGTATCTCCCAGCGGTAATCATCTATTCTGGTTAACATTGCCATCAAGCCTGCTGACATCTCACCACCCCTAAATGTCCAGAATTACCTGAATCTTGAAACCGTTACCCTCCTCCACTTTGAGCAAATGATAGGTGGCCGCTTTGACCTCCGTTTTCAGCTGGTGGCGTGAGGTATCTATCTTCTCACCGTAAGCTTTAGCTCGGAGCTTACTCTGGCTGAGAGCGGTGATCTCGAATCTGCTGAAAATAACATGGTCGACGTCAAATATATAGAGGAGCTCGTTGAGCCAGTCAACTACCAGAGATTCACGGTCTAAGGCTTGGATGTCGATATCACGCTGAATCTCTTCGTGCACTTCCTTGAGATCGGCTATAAGGCTGAACATACCATAGGCCACGTTGGCATAAGCCTCTTTGAGGTCGTTTCCATAGGCAACTATGCCGACATCAGCGGTGTGGTCGAACAACTCGAACCGTGTCATGGTTGACTCCCGTCTCAGATTATACCATCTGTGCGATAGCAGCGTTGCCAGTTCTGTCACGACGAAGAATCCGTTGCCTCTGTAGCGGCGTGACTCCTGTCACGACGAATAATTCGTTGCCACAAGGGGCGAGGTTTTCAGACGCCTGCAGAGGGTTTTGTGTTAAAATTCTGAAGTGAAGTTCATCGTTGACTCTAATGTGGGCAGGCTTGCCAGGTGGCTCAGGATCGCAGGCTTTGATACGGTGTTTGCCAGTGACATCGATGATAACAGGCTGGTTCGGGTTGCTCTGGATGAGGGCAGGGTGTTGCTCACCAGGGACACGCAGATAATGAAGAGGCGTCTGGTAACCAGCGGCAGGCTTAAGACGATATTGATAGAGCACGATGACGTTACGGCGCAGCTACGCCAGGTGTTAGCGACGCTCAATTTGGCTGGCGAGGTGAGGCCATTTTCTCTTTGTATCGAATGTAATGAACCCCTGGAGTTCAAGAAGAGGGAGGAAGTCGAGGAACTGGTGCCTCCTTATGTGTTTCAAACTCAAACTCAGTATATGCAGTGTACCAGCTGTCGGCGAATTTACTGGCGAGGAACCCATTGGGAGAGGATGTGTAGCGAGCTTGAGCAAATAGCAGGCGCTCTATGACGAAAGCGGCTTTTGTATACGGCGTGGAACTGATGCAGCGTGATAGCAGGGCTGATGAGATATTTGGCCCTACGCGCCTGGAGTATACCTATGAACTGCTGATGTATTATCGGGCCTTCGACTCGCCCGAATCGATGCTGGTAGCGCCTGAGGATGCAAAAGAGGCTTCCCTGCTAACCTTTCATACTGAGGAATACGTGGCAGCGGTGAGAAGCCTGAGCAGTGGTGAGAAGACGTATAATCCCGCCCGTTTCAATTTCAGTGACCTTGGCGACAATCCTGTTTACCCTGGAATGTATGAGTTGTCCACTATGGTGGTAGGGGCTTCCCTGCGGGCAGCGGAATTGGTGGCTACAGGGGATGTAGATGTCGCCTTCAACTGCGCAGGCGGTTTGCACCACGCTGCTCCGGACCATGCCTCTGGTTTCTGTGTGTTCAATGACGTTGTAATAGCCATAAAGCATCTGTTGTCAAAGGGGTTTCGAGTAGCCTACATTGATATCGATGCTCACCACGCTGACGGGGTGCAGAGCGCTTTCTACTCCAGTGACCAGGTACTCACTATATCCTTTCACGAGTCGGGAGCATATCTGTTTCCGGGGACTGGCGAGGTATCCGAGATTGGGGTGGGCGCGGGGGAAGGCTATTCGGTCAACGTACCCCTTGCTCCGTTCACCGATGATGAAGTTTACCTTTGGGCCTTCGACCAGATAGTACCCAGGCTGGTGGATAGCTTTGAGCCTGACATTTTGGTGACCCAACTCGGCCCTGACAGCCATTATCTCGACCGTCTAACCCAGCTTAGCCTGACCACTGAGGGATATTCCGGTTTGGTAAGCAGGATGCGGCAAATGGCGCCGAAATGGGTTGCTCTGGGTGGTGGTGGCTACGAAGTAGGTGTGGTGATCAGGTGTTGGACTCTGGCCTATGGCATAATGACAGGCCGGGATTGGCCTGATGAAATACCTCCGGACTATCAGGAACTCTACGGGCTGAAGATACTGAGGGATGGGGAGAAACCACATATAGACAGTCAAGTTAGGGATCGAGCACGGAGCTTTGCTGGAGAAAGCGTAGAAGGGGTGAAAAGGCTCATCTATCCGCATCACGGGCTTTGACCACAAGCTTCCACCCCTGAAGCCGGGGTAGAGGGATTGCAACCATTCGCGGGCAAGAACCTGGTAAATATAAGAAAAGGGGCATAAAGTGAAAGGGATAATATTTTTGCTGTTGTCTTGTCTTCTGGCCTTCGTCATGTTCACTGGTTGTGGGTCAGGCAAAGAAGAGAAGCCGGTTGTCAGTCCGCCGGAAATAGAGTGGAGCAAGACCTTCGGTGGCTCTGGTGAAGAAGAGGGGGCTAACTTCATACAGCAGACATCCGATGGCGGGTACATTCTGGCTGGTTGGACACTGTTACCTGGCGTGGGGGCATGGGATTTCTGGGTAGCAAAGACGGATGATAGGGGTGAAGAGCAATGGAGCAAAACCTTTGGAGGCCCCGCTGACGAGAGGGCGGCCTCTGTTCAGGAGACGACAGATGGTGGATATGTCGTCGTTGGCAGTACTGATTCATATGGTTTGGGAGGATGGGATTTCTGGATGGTGAAGACCGATGATAGTGGCGAGGAGCAGTGGAGGAAGACCTTTGGAGGACCTGATGGTGAGGTGGCATTCTCTGTCCAGCAGACATCTGATGGTGGGTACATTGTGGCTGGTTGGACGATGTCATATATCGCAGAGGGTTGGGATTTCTGGGTGGTAAAGACGGATGATGGAGGCGAAAGAGAGTGGAGCAGGATATTCGGAGGCGCAGGTGATGATGGGGCGTTCTGCGTGCAGCAGACTTCTGACGGCGGATATGTCATCTGTGGGGGTACGGAGTCGTATGGTGCCGGCGGGGAGGATTTTTGGATTGTGAAGACGGATGATAGGAGTGGGGAGGAATGGAACAAGACCTTCGGGGGTGATGATGACGATGCGGCACTGTCGGTTCAACAGACATCTGATGGTGGATACATTATTGCTGGTTGGACGAAGTCCTATGGCGCTGGTGAAGAGGATTTCTGGTTAGTGAAGACGGATGACGTGGGTGATGAGCAGTGGAGTCGAACCTTTGGCGGCCCGAATAATGACAGGGCATCCTTTGTTCAGCAAACGGCTGACGGTGGATACGTAATCGTGGGGGCGACGGAGTCCTATGGTGCAGGAGGGCAGGATTTTTGGATTGTGAAGACGGATGACAGGGGTGAGGAGGAGTGGAACGAGACCTTCGGGGGGGCTGATAACGATGCGGCACTCTGTGTCCGGCAGACGTCCGATGGGGGATATGTCATCGCTGGTTGGACGGAGTCATACGGGGCAGGTGGGTGGGATGTCTGGATTATCAAACTGAAGTAAACCCAATCTGCTCAGGACAGGCTTGTCGAACCATGAACGGCCCTTCGACAGGCTCAGGGCGAAATGAGGACTTGACCTGTCGTCCATTTTGGATCCCCGCTTTCGCGGGGATGACACGCGGGTTGCTCGTCGGGGATGACATACGGGTTGCTCGTCGGGCGTATACTCAATGTCGTTCCT
>DAOUTY010000174.1 GCA_030668425.1 Chloroflexota bacterium | reverse complement strand
TGGCCAGAGCGGCAATAATTATTTCGTAGTTGGCGTGATAGTGCTTGTGCTGGGTTTGTGTATGACCCCAATACTCCCTATTTCACTTGCCCCCTTGTCCATTGTGGCAGGATATTGTCTTTTTGTAGGTGGCGCCTTGCTTCTTTCAATTGTCCTTGCTCCCCCAGGACTATTGCTACTATAGATTCCAGTTCATCTCATTGCCACGCCCGCGCTATCTAGCAAGGCTATACCTTGCCCTCCTTTTCCTCTGGACACTGATGGAACCTATGTGTCGCAGCCACTGTGGTGAACCGCGTTGCTACCATTGGGTAGTAGTTGCGTGAAACGTGCGCGTGCTTTTGCACTCTACCCTGCGGGATGACAGATAGTCGTCCACAGCTTCGTTGGGAGACATGAGATAGTCAGCAATTCCTAGTGTTCTGGTAGTTTCGAGTTCCCAGGCATTCCGCAGTTGGGTGGATATGAGGTGGTTTTTGGAGGCGACGACCGGATTCGAACCGGTGAATAGGGGTTTTGCAGACCCCCGCCTTAACCACTTGGCCACGTCGCCCTGGAGCGGAAGAGGGGATTCGAACCCCCGACCTCCTCCTTGGCAAGGAGGCGTTCTACCACTGAACTACTTCCGCCTTCCAATGTATATTGGCTGACTCTGCCGCTATGTTCAAAAGTGTGCCGAGGAGGAGATTTGAACTCCTACGGGCTTACGCCCACCACCCCCTCAAGATGGCGTGTCTACCGATTCCACCACCTCGGCATGGCAGGGGTGGCAGGATTCGAACCCACGACCAACGGTTTTGGAGACCGTCGCTCTACCTGACTGAGCTACACCCCTTTTCAACCTGTCCTGATCTAGTTCCAGTGACTGCGTTCCGGATTCTGCTCGGAAATGGTACCCCTGGGGTGACTCGAACACCCGATACGCGGTTTAGGAATACGTGACTTGCTACATTATTCCATTTTGAAGCTACACTGCCCCGTTTGGGTCTCAAAAGATCTGCAGTTTTCGCATCAACAAGGGGCCAATTTACGAGAATTATAAGGAAAATTTGGGGAAAAAGCAAGGCAATTACGCTCGGAGCGTCCCGTGAAACTGGATAACAGGTACGTAAATCGAGGTAGGAGGAAGTGGCCAGCCCTCAATTATTGTACCACTTCTAAAGTTAGAGTTGCTGGCGTGTAGAACAGCTTGACCGGCTTAATTAGCACATGTGCGATAAGAACTTGTAAGCATGTTTTTCCAGCATCCCTATGGACACAAAGAGGCTAGATCTCTATAATTGCCGTTTAGAGCATAAAGCCAAACTCGATTTCCTCAGACGTAATGTGCTAAAAACTGATAAGAAGGAGCCGTCATTATTGCATGGAGAAATATTTGAAGTGCACAGAGATCATCGATTGTGATACCAGTGCGATACAGGACAAAGCTCACGAGCTGACCGAAGGGCTGCAAACCGATAAGGAGAAGGCTGTAGCCCTCTACTATTTCGTAAGAGATAAGATCAAACACAATGCCTATGCCCCGCTTCATGATCTTGAGCGCTACAAGGCGAGCAACATCCTCCAAGCCGATAACGGATTTTGCCAGCAAAAGGCAGTCCTGCTCGTGGCATTGGCCCGGGCTGCAGGAATCCCTGCTCGCCTTGGATTGGTCGACGTTCGTGACCACCTCATATCAGACACGTTTAAAGAGATGATAGGGGGAATCAACATACTTCCGCTTCACGGATATGCCGAGTTATACGTTGATGGCAGGTGGATTCATGCCAGCCCAGCCTATGACATCGAAACCTGCCGCAGGAAACGGTTCATACCGGTGGAGTTCGATGGCGTGAACGATGCTAAAGACTCGCCCTACGATTTGGATGGGAATCCGCACGTCGAGCATATTAAATACCACGGCCCCTATGATGATTTCCCCTGGGATGAGATAACGAATTACTATGTAGAGTGGTCAGGGAAATTGGGCAGAGACTGGGATGAGTTCAAGGACGCAGGGGAACAGATGCGGCAGAGTAAATCACGGGGCGAAAGTTAACTTTCATGCGATTACAGAGTTTCGCCAGTATGACCGTGAGTTGTTGTCTCGCTGGTCTGTAGTTGGGATAAATAAGTGATGCCCCTCATTACGAGGGGCATCACTTTGCTTCTTACTCCCGCTATATCTAGAACTTGCTTCCTATTTCCACTGCACTTTTTGGGGGAAACCTTCCTCTAGAATCACCGCTGCCTCTTCGACCATGTCGTCGATTATCTGCTTAGAGGTTCTTCGCCTGTTTAAAAGCCGTGTAGCTTGACTCGTCGGGGTCACCAGTATCTCATCGTACTCCTTCTCGTCCTGGTGTCCATACGCATAGTCTACAATATCTAGTGTGAGGATACTATGAAACGGCCAGCCCAGCGGAGGCTTGGGCCCCTTATCCCATATCTCGGTAAAGGGGGTCCTGAGCTGGCGCAGCGTCTTGCCACTGATCGCCTTTGTGATAACAGCCTCGCGCTCAGTAGCGGCAATGACCCTGTCCTTCTGGCCTTCGGTGAAGGTGGCCTCGGGGGAGAGCAGGAACATTGAACCGCACCATACTCCTTCCGCCCCGAGGGCCAGAGCAGCGACCAGCCCTCTTCCGTCGGCGATACCGCCCGCGGCGGCTACAGGTATTGGTTTCACGGCATCGACTATCTGAGGGACCACAGCCATTGTACCGATGTTGCCGGTATGTCCTCCGGCATCGAATCCCTGGGCTACTATAACATCTACCTGGTCCTCGACGTGCTTCAATGCCATCTTGACGTTGGCACCTATGGCGATCGTCTTTATTCCCCGAGAGCGGCACTCAGGCATAACCCAACCCAACCTGCCCAGACCGGCGGCGATTACGGGAACCTTATTTTCCAGGCAGACCTCCAGCAACTGCTTCGTTCCCTCCATGGTAAACAGCGCGCCGCCTCTCGTGCTGTGGAAATCGTCCGGGACCCCGAACTTCTTCTTCAACTCTTTAATATAGTCCCAATAGTCATCGGGGATATATTTCATCAGCCCCTCTTTGCTGATCCCCTCCATGTCCTTCAGGCTGTCAGGCAGCAGCAGATCGATCGCGAAGGGTTTGCTGGTGCCTTTTCTGATCTCCCTGATCGCTTCGTCCAGCGTATCAGGTTCGTAGACGGCTGCTCCCAGGGTGCCTAGACCGCCAGCCTCCGATACGGCGATAACAAGCGGTGGATCTGAAAACCCACCCATTCCAGCCTGGATTATGGGGTATTCGATGTCCAGCACATCACAGAGTCTCGTGTGAAGCTTTCTCTTTGCCATGCTTAGTTCTATCTCCTTAATGGTTATTTGTTTATGGGGCAAACCCCGATATCCCTCTTTGATTCCAAGGATTCATGAAGTGCCTAGAGTCTTCTGCGCACAAGGTACGAGGCAAGGAACTTCCTGTCGATGTTGGGCGTGCGGTACAACTGGAAAAACATCGCCTCCCGGTACATTAGCTCCAAGGGCCAGCCCTCCTCTCTCTCGATGGCGCGGGCGCCCATGAGTTCGATGGCCTTGCGGCAGGCATCAACAGCGGACTGGCCGGCAAACCTGAAGGCCAGGATGGACCATTTGCCATACTTTGCATCTTCGTCCCCCTCGTCCCAGAGCCTGCAAGCTTTGGTGGCGAGAGCTCGGCTGGCCTCAGCGTTGACCCACATATCGGCTATGGGGAAATGGACTCCCTGATATTCGATTAGTGGATGGTCCCACCGTATGTTAGTTGTGGTGTAGTCCAGAGCCAGCTTTATGGCAGCTTCGCTAACCCCAACTGCCTGTAAGGCCTGATTTCCCATGTGTTTATTCATGGCATCTACTATGGCATGCAGTCCTTTCCCTTCCGGTGCTGCCAGGTATTTCTTGTGTACCTTTACATCCTTCAGCAATATTTCGTAGCGGGCACAGGCCCACCCCTGTCCTATAATGTCACCTTCTCGCCCCCGGACAATGCCGGGCGCATCATCATCCACGATAAACAGCGAGAGCCCGCTTGTGCGCTTGGAGGTATCCGTTTTCAT
The DNA here is from genome assembly GCA_030668425.1 of Chloroflexota bacterium. Classification (GTDB taxonomy): domain Bacteria; phylum Chloroflexota; class Dehalococcoidia; order SZUA-161; family SZUA-161; genus DAOUTY01. The sequence goes on along the minus strand of DAOUTY010000174.1, from coordinate 191 downwards.
CAATGCCAGGTGCCAGTTAAGTCCCATAGGCCCCGGGCTGCTCGATGACATCCACCACTTGGGCCCGTTGAGGTAATAGTAGTCCTCCTTTAGTTCCGCCGTGCCGCGCATTGCTCCCATATCTACGCCTGAGTCGGGGTCCATGGCGAAAATCGTGCAGTATCCACCATCCAGGAATCTCTGCAAGTACT
>DAOUTY010000180.1 GCA_030668425.1 Chloroflexota bacterium | reverse complement strand
CTCGATCCACGCTCGGTCCTTCCCGAGGAAGACGCAGACGTTCTCCAGTCACTGCGCAGCGCAGTTGCAAGTTTACGGCGCAACTAGCGCTTGGGAATCCTGAGGCATGATTGTGAGGACACCCGACCATGGGTAGGTTGCCCGACGTCGGGCAATCTACCCGTACAGTAAAAAAGGGGACCGCATGTTCGTACTCGGCACCGCAGGGCACGTAGATCACGGCAAATCAGTGCTGGTGCAGGCCCTGACCGGCATAGACCCCGACCGGCTTCAGGAGGAAAAGGAACGGGGTATGACCATCGATCTCGGCTTCGCCTGGCTGAAGCTGCCCAGCGGCCAGGAGATAGGCATCGTAGATGTCCCCGGACACGAGCACTTCATAAAGAACATGCTGGTCGGTGTAGGTGGAATTGACATAGCCCTACTCGTCGTTGCCGCCAACGAGGGAGTAATGCCTCAAACCAGAGAACACCTCGACATCCTCGACCTTATCGGTGTGGAGAGAGGAATCGTAGCCATCACCAAGAAAGACCTGATGGACGAAGAGTTGCTGACCCTGGTTACGATGGAGATAGAGGAGATTATAGGCTCGACAACGTTGTCCAAAGCTCCCATCATTGCCGTGTCAGCAGTAACAGGTGAAGGCCTGCCCGAGCTGGTTTCCGCCATCGACCGACTTCTGGAATCAACGCAGCCCAGAGCGGACACCGGCAGGCCAAGGCTCCTCGTAGACCGGGTCTTTACAATAGCTGGCTCGGGGACCGTGGTCACCGGCACCCTCATCGACGGCTCTCTCCAGGTGGGGCAGGAGGTAGAAATCGTGCCCTCGGGCCTGAAATCGCGTCTGCGCGGGTTGCAAACACATAAGAATCGCATCGATACCGCCGCCCCCGGCAGTAGGGTCGCTGCCAACCTGACCGGTGTTGCCGTCTCACAGTTAAAACGTGGAGATGTTCTCACCAATCCGCGCTGGCTGATTCCTACCACTATGCTAACTGTGAAGCTCCGCTTGCTCCCCACTCTTAAACGCCCTCTTCGTTACAACACAACCGTCAGCTTCCACACCGGGGTCAGCGAGGCAATGGCCAAAGTTCGTCTGCTCGAAAAGGAGGAGTTAGAACCCGGGGGAAGCACCTGGGCTCAACTGAAACTGACTGAGCCGGTGGCAGTGGTCAGAGGTGATCGCTTCATAATCCGCTCCCCACAGGATACACTGGGAGGTGGTGAGATCATCGAAACTCACACCAAGCGGTACCGCCGCTATCGTCCCGCAACCATCCAGAGCCTGGAGACCAAGGAGAAGGGAACGGTGCAGGACATACTCGTAGCGACCCTGGAAGCAAACCAGCCCCAAGAGATAGGAAAGCTCATCACCAACTGCGGTCTCCCTGCCAAGGAGGTGAAACCAGCGATAGAAGAGCTTATTCAAGACAAAACGCTGGTAGCCGTTGGCGCAGGAGAGCACCGTCTCCTCTTTACCGCCTCTGGCTGGGAGGATTTGCAGGTAACTGTAACAGCCACAGTAGGGGACTACCACAGCAGATTCCCCGCCAGACCGGGTATGCCCCGGGGGGAGCTGGGTGGCAAGCTGAAGTCACCACCAGCTTCCTTCACAGCCATCCTGAACAGGCTTTTCGACGAAGGTATTCTCATCGAAGAAGGCACTAATGTTCGCCTTTCATCACACCAAATCCAGCTTACCAGAGACCAGCAGGCGAAAATCGATGCTTTCCTTGATTCTCTGGCCCAGAACCCATATGCTCCGCCCGCCGACCTCATGCCCGATATCGACTTGATCAACGTACTGGTAAAGCAGCGCCGCGTGGTCAAAGTAAGCGATAGCGTGGTATTCACCGCTTCCGCCTACGACGAAATGGTCAAGAAGATCACCGACCATATCAAAGCTAATGGCAGGATAACCTTGGGTGAAACGCGGGATTTACTGAACACCAGCCGCAAGTACGCACAGGTCTTACTGGAATACACGGACCAGCAGAAGATCACACGACGTACAGGTGACGAAAGGATTTTGGGGGCAGGAAGTCATTAGACAGCGGGAGCTACCTCCTCTTTTAGCTACAGGCTTACCACATCGAAACCAAGCATTAAGTGAATAGACTTGAGCATCGTCGTTGGTTTACCTACTGCAAGCTTGTCCTCCAATTCAAAGTATTGTAGGCAAGTCGTACAAGCCCGAATCTCTACGCCTTGTGTTTCGAGCCTTTTCAAATGGTCCAGAACTTTAGAGCCCTCACACAGCAGACGTACCCCTGCGTTCCAGAACACCAAGGCAGTTGGCCTATTCTCACTATTCCCCAGCTGTCTCAGAAAATTGGCCATGAGCATTGAGCCTAGACGGTCATCTCCTCTACCCAGCTCCTCGGATTGCACGAGAAATACTTTGCGCGCCATATACAATCTCCTTTCGTCAGTTTCTGTGTTGCTTCTGCTATGGTACAGCAATATCAATCAGAGTAAAAGGCCGTCGCAAAATGGCGTTCAGAACCAGCCCGGGGAGGCCACAGGTATCAACTCTTCTCCGATTGACCAGCCGTTCTTAATTAAAAACGGGGGGATTATATACTTGAAGCAATCTGATGAGATTCTACCAAGAATATCTTGTCCTCGATGATATAATGTCCATATTTACCGGTAAGCTATGATGAGTCGATAAGGAGGAGAGGATGACTGAAGAACTTAATCCTGAGTTAGTAAAGGCAGCGCAGGAGCAGTTTGAACCAACTAAGCTGAAGTCGGGTGAGGAGTTACCGCCCGCGGTCAGGCAAGCCATGATGGAGTTCATGGTGCCTGCGATCGCCAAGGGGGTCTGGGAAGGAATTTTCGCTCTTCCTGACGAGGCGAGAGATATCGTCTTTAAAGCAGCATCGAAAAGGTGCAACGAGAAGATTAACGAGTTCGCAGGATTCGACCCTGGTGAGATAAACGACGTAGACGAATTCATGGTTGAATGGGAGAAGGCCTTTGGAGGGATTATGAAGGGTAAAAGGGAAGGTGACACTATCTACTGGGAATTCCTTTCCAATGGCTGTACAGCACCTGAGGTAATGCTTGGCCTTATAGAGCCAAACCCTAAACTATGCCAGTGTTCATGTCACATGATCAGACAGCGCTTCGAGATGGTTACCAAGAGCCCTGTGGTGGTTGAGCTATTGGACAGTCCTCTGACGACTGGCGCTGACAAGTGCAGTTATTTGATACACCTTAAACCACCACTTGAGAATGCAGGGGGCGGAAGGTAGGCAGAAGATATCTCTCGTTATTTAAAGGACTGCAAATTCGCCATGCAGCTTCAGAATGTTGAGCACCTTGCGGAGATAGAACCCGTTGAGCGAAGCAAAAGCGTTAAGCAATCGGCTGCGAAAATTGGAGGGAAATCCGAAGCTAAAATGAATGGCGGGAGCGAATGGGAGTCGAACCCACCAAAGACACTCTTCATGCCCCTCAACGGGTTTGAAGCCCGCGAGGCCCACCGGGACCCTGTCGCTCCCCTGCAGTGTGGATAAATCTAGTATAAATCACGGTGCTCCTCTGCGCAAATCCTGAGCCCCTGACGCGAGCACCGCCTGTCTTCAGTCAGACCAGCTACCTGGTTGTGATTCACCTATAGCATCAGGAACTTCTTCCTCCCCATATAAAGGAGTTCCCAACTCACCCTGTATCTCCAGCTTGAGCTTGCAGAGTTGAAAGCGTACCAACAGGCTGGCGCGACGCTTAAAGATACGCAGTATGAAATCGGTCAAGTACACCATAACTCCTGTGGCCCCGGTACCTACACCAAACACAAAGCCTGCAATGCCCCAGCCTCGATCATCTCCAAAGTACCCAACGACCCCCGCAGCGGTAATGATAACCCCGACAACGCACATAAACAGACCAAAGATTCTCATATCGTCACCTCTCTCGTTTGACTAACATTCCAAGTCCGCAAGCAACACAGCGCGCGGGGTTTGCTCGCGCCATAAGTGTAATACATAATACCACAAAAGTCCCCAGCGCCACCACTGCCCGACGTCAGAGAAAGATTCGGGCAATGAGGGGAAAAGACACTGGCGGCAAAAGAAGCCACAATCGCACCGCCAGGGAAAAGGCTTCACCGTCCGAACCACCCGCTACTTCTAAGGCCAAGGAGCCCAGGGGTAATTGGGGCCTAACATATGCGGGGGAGTT
>DAOUTY010000059.1 GCA_030668425.1 Chloroflexota bacterium | reverse complement strand
GCTTGGCCAAACCTCGGTACATGGGGTAAGCGGCGATAGCAGCAGCATTCAGCTTATATAAATCAGCCATGGTGGGTAAGTCCGGGTACTGTGAGAAGCCGCGTAGAAGCACCATGTTGGCAGGATGATTGTCAGACAGCATCACCTTTGCCTTGGATGCAAACTCGTTGGCTAATTTGGCCACTTTCTCTGCGGCTGGTGAAAGTGGAACAACAGTCTGTGGAGCCAGCCCCACCTGCTGGGGATCGGAATCGCTGACATCACCCGAGAGTTTGTCACCGCGAAATACAACTGCGAAGCGGTGCTCTCTTACAGGGATGACATAAAGCTCGGCATCGTTGAGCACAATGTTGCCCAGGATTTTGCACAACTCAGCGTTTTTTTCGTTTGAGATGCGGCCTGCCCTGCGGTCGGTAACGAGCCCATTCCGGTCGATGGTACAGAAATTCCCACGGGCAGCCACATCCTCCTCTTTTACATCAAAGTCGATGCCCAGAACCTCCAGTATCCCCCGCCCTATAGCGAACCTAAGCGGATCATAGCCGAAGAGCGCAAGATGACCCGGGGCACTGCCTGGGGTAATGCCTGGAGACACAGGGTCGATCATGCCACAGACCCCCTCGCTTGCCAGGAGGTCGAGGTTGGGCGTGTGAGCGGTTTCGAGCTCTGTCTTGCCAGTATCAGGTCTGGGCAGACCACCTAAGCCATCGATTACCAGGAGCACAATCTTTGACGGTGATTGTCTCGACAAGTCCTTTATTTGATCTAGACTTAACATCGCCTTTTCCAACTAATTCTCTTTGTCCTGCAACACTGCTACCCCAGGCAATGTTTTGCCTTCCAAGAACTTAAGGGTAGCTCCTCCACCTGTGGAGACGTGGCTCATTTTATCCGCTAGGCCGAGCTCATCGACTGCCTCGGCAGTAGAACCGCCACCGAGGATGGTAGTGGCTTCAAGCTGTGCCAGTTGCTTCGCTATCGCCTCGGTCCCGTGCCGGAACTCTGCGAACTCGAAGACCCCCATGGGGCCATTCCAGATGACCGTCTTGCATTTCCTGAGTTCGGTGGCAAATCTCTCGATGGTCTGAGGGCCGATGTCCATAACATAAGAGCCTTCCGGTATCTCAGAAACGGATGCGATCTTATAAGGTACGCCGCTGGCGAAACTATCAGCGACGACAACATCGCCGGGCAGCACCAGCTCTACTCCCGCCTTGGCGGCTTTGTCCATAAGCTCTCGGGCGACGTCGAGTTTGTCATCCTCTACCTTTGATTGACCGACATCGTGGTTTTGAGCCTTGAGGAAGGTGCAACACATGCCGCCGCCGATGAGCAGATAGTCGACTTTCCCCAGGATGTTCTCCAGAAGCCCCAGTTTATCGCTCACCTTAGCTCCACCGGTGATGGCTGCGAAAGGAGGAACAGGGTCAGTCAAGGCTTTGTTTAGGAAATCGATCTCTTTTTCCATAAGGAGACCAGCGACTGCAGGAAGGTATTGGGCAACGCTGACCGTGGAGGCATGAGCTCTATGGGCGGCACCGAAAGCATCGTTCACATAAATATCTGCCAATCGAGAAAGAGCCCTGGCAAAATCAGGGTCATTTTTCTCCTCTTCGGGGTGGAAACGCAGGTTCTCAAGCAGGAGAACATCACCCTCTTCGAGGCGAGAAACCGCTTGTTCTACCTCAGGGCCTATACAGTCCTTCGCACTTATTACAGGCAAATCAAGGAGTTCCGAGAGGCGCTTCGCCACCGGAGCCAATCGCAGTTCCTCGACCACTTTGCCTTTGGGACGCCCCAAGTGCGAGCAAAGGATCACCTTGCTCCTTTCATCGATCAGGTGCTTTATAGTAGGCAGCGCTGCTCGAATGCGGCTATCATTGCTGATCTCATGGGTTTGCACGTCCAGAGGGACATTGAAGTCTACTCTAACCAGGATCTTCTTCCCTTTGAGTTCGACGTCGTGGATGGTTTTCTTCTTCATCGGGTTCTTCACCCCGAGATAGCATCCAGCCGTTCCTTTATTATCTTTACCTCAGAAACTATCTTCGTGTCGATATCGTAGGGGCTTATACCCTTACGGTCGGCCTCGACGATCTTCGAGTTTTGACTGATAAATCCCAGGACGTCGAAATCGGGAAGGTTGCTGGTTATAAACTGACGGTCTGCGTCATCGGTTATTTTATTGCCCACGACATAGCACTTCTTGATACCTATGTCTTCGGCCAGCTTTCTTACAGCTTGCGCTGTGTCAATACTTCTCATGCCGGGTTCTACCACCGATATGAAAGCGTCTACTGCTGATGCTGTACCTCTTCCCAGGTGCTCGATACCGGCTTCCATATCCAGTATCACCACCTCTTCTCTTCTCAGTAAAAGGTGGGTCAGCAAGCTCTTGAGCAGGGCGCTCTCCGGACATATGCAGCCACTGCCGCCCTTTTTCACCGTGCCCATGACAAGCAACTTCACGCCATCTCTATTAACTGAGAAGCGCTCTGGAATGTCATCGACCTTTGGATTAAGTTTGAAGAAGCCTCCAATCGTGCCGGGCTGGCCTCCCGTTCGTTCATGTATCAACTCTTCCAGTTGTGCGATTGGTGTTATATGGCTCAGTTCTTCTGCAGATATGCCGAGGGCTGCCCCCAGGTTGGCATCAGGGTCAGCATCTATAGCTAAAACAGTATGTCCATCGGCAGCGTAGAGCCGAGCCAGGACACTGGCCAGAGTGGTTTTGCCTACGCCACCTTTTCCCGTAATCGCCAGTTTTGGCATTTCCTGTCTTCTTGGAGTTCGGTAAATATCCAGTTGCCTACAGTTAGCTGATTATACAACTACTGAGGTAAAAGTGCTATATCGTGGGGGATTGAGGGCATGGGTTTCGCTAACTCTAGCGGTCAGTATTCGCGCTCGAGAAGAAACTTAGCGATTTCCTGGAGGTCAGCCTTTTCAGGCTGGGGGATGTCCGCCGCGTCCAATTCCGAAAGAGCCTCATGGTAGTATTTCTTGCTCATCTCCTGGGCATAGCCTAGGGCATCAGTCTTGTTTAGCAAGCGCAGCACATCATCTACGTCAGCGCGATCGATCGTCTCCTTCTGGTAGATTTGCCGTAAGCGCTTGCCATCTGCGCCTTTTGCCTTTTCCAGTGCATAGATCACAGGCAGCGTCTTTTTTTTCGATTGAATGTCAGAGGCACTAGACTTACCTGTGGTCTTCTCATCGCCCCAGATGCTCAAGACATCGTCGTGGACTTGGAAGGTCATACCCAAAGCCTGTCCGTAATTCCTCAGATGCGATATTTGCGATTCATTGTCCGTAGCCATAATTGCCCCGATTTCGAGGGAGCAGCGAAAGAGGGCAGCGGTTTTGCCGCTGATCATTGATAGATAGTCATTGATCTTGATGTCAAGGTGGTTCTCGTAACTGAGGTCGCGGTACTGGCCTTCGGAAAGGTTGAGGCTGGCTTCGCCCATAATGCGGGCAGTACGCACCATTTTGGAGTGCGGGGTACCCGTCTCCTCCAGCCGGAACAGGGACGATAGGGCCAGGGCGTGCATGCAGTCGCCAACATTGATTGCCTGAGGTTGACCCCAAATGTACCAGACGGTCGGTCTTCCTCTGCGCTCGGTGCTGGAATCCTGGATGTCATCATGTATAAGGGAGAAGTTATGCACCAGCTCTATGGCTGCTGCCACGGGGAGTGCTTGGCGGTACTGTCCGCAGAGCGCCTGGCAGGCGATAAGGCAGAGGATGGGGCGCAGCCTTTTGCCTGCCGTGTCTTTCTGAGTTCGACCGGACTCGTCGATCCATCCCATATGGTAGCGCATCATGTCATACATGGGCAAAGAAGCTCTCCCCACGACATATCTCAGTTCAGCCTCCAACTCGGGGCGGAAACGCTTCCAAATCGTATCTAGGTTTGCCATCATATCAAGTTTCGAATGTTATTGGGTTTTGCTTTGCGCTTTGTGCCACGTCTGGACAGGACACGTGCGCTGGTGCTTTCATCCCTTGATCTTCGTAAGGGGAGAGATGTGGACTATCTCGGGGAAGAATGACAGAATTCGGTGTGCTATACCCTCGGCATCAAGGCCGTAATTGGCGCGGAGAATCTCTTGTGGGCCGTGCTCGACGAACCCATCGGGGATACCGATGGGTAAGACGCTAATATCAGCAACACTCGAGAGTAGGCTAAGCACTGCGCTACCGAAACCGCCGGGGAGAACATTCTCCTCGACCGTAACCACTCTCATGATTCTGCTTGCTACTTCTGTGATGAGGTCGGAGTCAAGAGGCTTGGCGAAACGAGCATTTATTACGGCACAGTCGAGGCCCTTGCTGCCGAGCAGCTCGGCTGCTTGCATAGAGGGTGCTACAGCAGAACCAATGGCGATGATGGCGAGATCGTCCCCGTGCTTGAGCACCTCTCCCTTGCCTAGGGGCAATTCGCGAAGATGCTCATCTATGGGTACTCCAAGGCTATTCCCGCGAGGGTAGCGGACAGCTACGGGACGGCCAGCCTTTACTGCTGTGTAGAGTAAATGGCTCATCTCGTTTTCATCTTTTGGTGCTGCTATTACCAGATTGGGGATGCAACTCAGATACGAGAGGTCGAAGGTGCCCTGGTGGGTCTTGCCGTCCTCACCGACAATGCCAGCTCGGTCGATGGCAAAGATGACCGGGAGGTTTTGAATGCAGACATCGTGTAGCACTTGGTCGAACGCGCGCTGCAGGAAGGTGGAGTAAATAGCGACGATTGGAATGTAACCCTGAGTGGCTAAGCCAGCGGCGAAGGTCACTGCATGCTGCTCACAGATGCCTACATCGAACACGCGTTCGGGGAACTCTTCCGCTACCATATTCAAGCAGGTCCCTTCCATCATGGCGGCGCTGATCGCCACCAATCTCTCGTTTTCTCGGAAGAGACGCAGCATAGTTTGGCCGAAGACTTCGCTGTAGGAAAGATTGCCGTTGTCGATGTTGTACTTGCCTGACAGCCCATGAAACTTGATACAATCATCTTCAGCGGGCTCGTAACCTTTACCCTTTGTGGTAACTACATGGATAAAGACGGGCCCATGAGAGTAATCGCGTGCCTTGGACAGGGCACTCTCAAGGTCGGCTACGTTGTGGCCATCAACAGGCCCAACATATTTGAATCCCAGTGATTCCCAGAGCCGTGTGGGGATGAGCATTTCCTTGATGCCGCTCTTGAACCGGTGCATTGATCCCCAGGCTGCTGTTCCCCATGGCATCCTCTTGATTACGCGCCCCGCGCCTTCCTTAGCTCGGTAATACCGCGGATCAAGCGTGAGACTGTTCAGCGTCCGGGACACCGCGCCAACGCTTGGTGAGATCGCCATGGCGTTGTCGTTGAGCACGACTATGATTTTGGTGCCCAGGTGGCCTGCTTGATTTAGCCCCTCTAGAGCCATCCCGCCTGTCAGAGCCCCGTCGCCTATGATGGCGGCCACATGAAAATCGTCACCGGCGAGGTCACGGGCCATGGCAATACCCATAGATGCCGAAACTGATGTGGAGGCATGTCCTGTGCCAAAGGCATCGTGTGGGCTCTCGGCGCTATCTGAGAATCCTGACAGGCCGTGGTGCTGACGCAGCGTGTCAAACCTTTCTCTGCGGCCTGTCAGCATCTTGTGCGCGTAACTCTGGTGTCCCACATCCCAGACGATCTTATCCTTAGGGCTGTTGAAAACTCGATGCAAGGCGATAGAAAGCTCGACGGCTCCAAGACTGGAGGCCAGATGTCCGCCGGTTTTGGTTACCGTAGTCACCATCTCAGCCCGGATATCGTCCGCGAGCTGATTCAACTCAGGCTGCGTAAGGTTCTTCAGATCAGCCGGGCTGTTTATTCTCTCTAGTATGTTTGCCACTGCGTTTGTCCCTCGCCGGGCCTATTCAAATGTAGCGCACTGTAGTATTACTAGCCCTCTATGGCTCCTATCTTTTCCACCCTATGGGCGTGTCTGCCGCCCACAAACTCGGAGCTTAAATAGGTGGCGACGATCTCACGCGCCAGACCTTGTCCTACTACCCATTCACCCAGACAGAGGACATTGGCATCGTTATGCTCCCGGGCACGTCGTGCACTGAACGTATTATGGCACAAAGCTGCTCTGATTCCACGCACTTTGTTGGCAACAATAGACATGCCAACTCCTGTGCTACAAATAAGAATGCCGTGGTCAAATCCACCCTGCGATACTGCATTGGCCACCGGATGCCCTATATCGGGGTAGTCCACGGAACTGGTGTCGTAGCAACCGAAATCCTCGTAGCTATGCCCCAACTCGGAGATCAGGCTTATTATGGCCTGCTTCAAACTGAAACCAGCATGGTCTGAGCCAATAGCGATGTTCACTGTCTACCTCCTAGATCGTTCAGAATAAAAGATCTTCAGCTAAGAAATCGACTACTGCTTGCTCTGACCTAGGGGTAGCACCACCCTTCTTAGTGAATCAAGTACTCTCAGACCGGCACGGCATCTCGCGCCAAAGCTAGCCAGTCGGGTTTGATGCCTGGTTTTCTGATATGCCTTTCCTGTTTTCTGTCATAATAGTCTAACATACCGAAGCAATTATGAAAAGACCGGGTTGTATGAGGGTCTACGCTGTTTTGTATGAACTGCCCTGACTTTCGCTCTCTTTATCCACTCCAGGTTTTGACTCGTCAGTTCAAACTGTGAACAGCGCTTACTACAACCTTCTCAGGGTGGGTCTGAGCAATGTCATTGCAAGGGTGAATATGAGAAGTATGGCACCGCCTGCTCCAATGGCAACAGGGCCTCCCAGTGATTCCGCAATCGCCGATGCTGGCAACACAGCGATAGGAAATAGCCCTATGGTCATCATGTAGAGGCTCATTACCCTGCCACGCATCCTGTCTTCAGTGTTGATCTGGAGCAGTGTGTTGTTGGTTGCCATATAGATGCTGTTGGCCATCCCTACCCCCAGCAGGAAGAACAGCGCTATATAGAAATAGTTGGAATTGGCGAATAGTATCAGAAAGACGCCAAAGGAGGCAGAGGCAACCATCAAGAGTACCCCTTTATGCTTGAAATCGCCGAGCGAGGCGACGAGGAACGAGCCAGCCAGTGCACCTATTCCAGCGGCGGCCATTAGGTAACCGAGCCCGGAAGCCCCCACATTGAACACATCGATGGCGAATACAGGCATTAGCATCATGTAAGGCATGCCGAATGCGATGGGCACGACGGCCATGGCCAATAGTGCTGGAAGTACCGAGCTGCGTCGAATGTAGCGTAATCCTTCGATAAGGTCGCTGCGAACCGTTGCTTTGGAATCTCTGGTTGGTGTTAGCAAAGTTGGCATTGTCAGCAAGAATGCAGCCGAAGCTGCATAGCAGGCGACTATCAGGTAATAGACCCCGTCGATACCCATAACGCCTACCAGTACACCACCCAGGGCTGGAGCGATGACACGAGTTAAGTTTGTCGCCCCGGAGCCAAGGGCGACGGCGTTCATTATCTGCCTCTGTTCTACAAGCTGCGGGATGATAGCTTGACGGCCAGGCAAATCGAATGAAAGGATCAGACCGTTAGCTATGGCGGCGATAATGAGATGCCACAGTGCGATTGACCCTGTTGAAATCAGCACAGCAATGGTCAGGGTCGCCATGGCAGTGATGGCTTGGGTGACGATGAGAAGCTTGCGTTTTTCGACGCGGTCGACGATAACCCCGCCGTATAGAGAGAACAGAAGTATGGGTACGCCGGCAGCAGCGCTTACCAGTCCCAGGGCAAGAGCAGAGTCTGTCAGTTCGTACACAAGCCAGCCGCGTACTACCATGTGCATCTGCTGGGCACTAAAGGAAGCCAGAAGGCTAATCCAGTACAAGCGGTAGGTGCGGTTTTCGAGCGAGCTGAAAGTCGTGCGCCAGCCACTGATTCTCATCAGCGGGCATTTCCTGTCTTCTTGGGGGGATTCATTCCGCTTAAATCTTCCGAATAGAAGAGCCGCAGGCCTTTACGATCTCTTCGCGGGATACAGCACCTTCCCTGATTATGGCGGGGATTTCACCGCTGACATCCATCACGGTGGACTCAATACCGCCCGGGCACATGCCGCCGTCAATAATCAGGTCGACTTTATCCCCTAACTGCTCATAGACCTCGTCGGCGGTGACCGGACTTGGCTTCCCCGAGATGTTGGCGCTGGTTCCGACCAAGGGGACGCCCAGGCCCCGGATGATGGCTGTGGGGATGTGGTGGTTGGGTACGCGTACGGCAATGGTATCACCTCCGGCGGTCACTGCGCTGGGCACCCAGGGGCTTTTCTTGAGCACCAGCGTTAGCCCGCCGGGGAGGAAATGCTCCGCCAGTTGCCATGCTATGTCGGGTACGACGCTGGCAACTTTCAAAAGGTCGGATATGTCGGCGAGCAGCAAGGGGAGGGGGAGGTCATGGGTGCGCTTTTTCACCCTGTATATTTTCTCGATTGCCTGTTCGTTGGCAGGGTTGGCACCCAGTCCATAAACGGTATCGGTGGGGTAGGCGACAATACCCCCGTCTTTAAGTATCTCAACAGCAAGCTCGATCTGTTGTTCGATAGCGGGTTGATTTGACACTTTGGGCGATCCATAGTAGCACTGTTTTCACAGTGGAGATGCTTGACTTCAGTATACCACGATGGTAATCTTTGGTCGAGGTAGGAGTGGGTATTGTCGGTGAATAAGAACAAGCAGGACAGCCATCGTGTTGCTATAAGTGGCGATGTCGAGGTCTCTGCTTATCTGGAGATTGCTGAGGAGAGGAGAGGAGAGCAGCCGCAGGCGGAGCCTGAAGAGCTACTCGGGCTGGAACTGGAACGTGAAGCGGTAGTGATAATCGACTTCGGGTCTCAGTATAGCTGGCTCATCGCTCGACGGGTGAGAGAATGCCGGGTGTATTGTGAGGTCGTTCCCCACGATGCTCCGTGGGAAAGCGTTGCTCCTTTGCAGCCCAAGGGTTTCATACTCTCCGGAGGTCCCGGCGGTGTCTATGATCCGGGAGCACCTCAGGCACCGGCCTATGT